>JBCDCD010000001.1:0-25810 GCA_039182445.1 Pseudomonadota bacterium
CTCGACCAAAGTGGTGGATCAACCCCAAAAGCCTTGGCTGCTTATGGCGTTCAAGAGAGTGAATATAACGGCAAAGACGAAATGTTTGCCAAGATCCATGAAATGCGTAGTCGTATCATTACGTCTCCTGTTTTTAGTGGTGAAAAAATCCTTGGTGCCATTTTGTTTGAAAAAACAATGGATGGTGACATTAACGGTACACCAACAGCCAATTATCTTTGGAATGAACTGAATGTTGTTCCTTTCCTTAAAGTTGATAAAGGCTTAGCGGATGAAGAAAACAGCGTTCAACTCATGAAACCAATGCCTGAACTCGATGATCTCTGTGCTCGCGCGGTTCAAAAAGGCATTTTTGGCACCAAAATGCGTTCTGTCGTCAATAGCGCCAATGAGCAAGGCATTGAAGAAATCGTCGCACAACAATTCCAAGTTGGCCGTCAGATTATTGGTCATGGCCTTGTCCCTATTATTGAACCTGAAGTAAATATTCACGCAGCAGGTAAAAAAGAGTGCGAAGATATGCTCAAAGCGTCTTTAATGAAGCACGCTGATGCGCTTGAAGATGGACAGCTCGTCATGCTCAAACTCACATTACCCGAGCAAGCCAATCACTATGCTGAATTGATCGCCCATAAAAATGTGATTTCAGTTGTGGCGCTATCAGGAGGGTATGATCTCGAAGAAGCATGCTCTCGCCTCTCACAAAATGATGGCATGATCGCCAGCTTCTCACGCGCTCTTTCGAATGACTTGCGTGCAGGTCAAAGTGATGAAGAGTTTAATAAAGCGCTTGGCACAGCAATCGATAAGATCCACGCCGCTTCAATTGCCAAAGGCCAAACATCGCAAGCAGCATAATTTATGAGTTTTCAATTCAAGCTTAGTGATTTTGATGATTATTCCTTTGATGAAGGACGCTTTAACACACCCTCAGTCAAAAACTTCATCGATCAATCTGGTTTTAAAAACAACGAAAACACTCTGGCTTTAGTGGGATGTGGCGGCACAATTTCATCTGCTTATTCACCAAGTAATGAAAACATAAGCCCTACACATTTCAGTCCTATCAATGACATTCTAAAGGATTTAGATACAGCTTTTGGCGTAGCAGAAAATCAAACAAGTTTTATATCGCTACTTAATAAAGATAGTCGCGATATTACAATTGAAGACATTATATTTGTGATGGACTTTTTAAATGGAATTCAAAATAATCGCATTGTTTTAACTGTTGGAACTTATGGACTTCCGCTTGTAACGCAAATATTAGACCGTTGTATTGAGAAAGATAGAGCAAAGTTAATATGTGTTACTGGTAGTATGCTTATTTCATCCATCAAAGAGAATGATGCTGACTTTAATGGTGGCGGAGCCATTACAAGCTTAAACGCCTTATCTCATTTATCCTCTTCAATAAATGAATCAATTGTATATACCGCCTTTCATGGCAAAGTTTACAAACCACATGAATGTGAAAACTTAGAATTACATCTTGAAAGCCACAAAGATGTTGAATTTTATCGCGGCCAAAGATTGGCAAAATCTAACGCATGATCGACAAGCGTCTCAATAAAAAAGGTAAGAAAACCATTATAGCGGCGATTATCGTCGCTATTTTAGGTTGGGCGGGTTTAAATGTCTCTCAAACGGACGTCAGCAAAGCGCTTGATTTAGTGATGAGCGAAGAAGCGCGTGTTGAACAAACACCGCAGGTTAAAGAGGATTTTAATGAATCAAACCTCATTTCTGAACAACGCCGTACTCATATTTTATATGGTGACGCGACAGGTGGCGGACATCTTTACGGCACAGGCAAGCCCTGCAAATCAGAATTTCCCAAGCATTGGAATGAAGATACGATCATTAAAGAAGTAGAACTGATTGCTGCGAACGATAATTTGAACTGGGAGCAACAGCGCAACGGCTATTATGTGACAGAGCAAAAAGTCGGCAGCTTAAATGTACGCGTCGTAAAAGGACGGAACAATGAACAAGTGATTACGGCTTATCCGACCAATGTGCCGCGCAACCCTTGCCCGGCAAATGATAACTCAAGATAAAAAGCTTTTTAGCCTTTTATTTTCTTGTTTTTTAACTACCTTATTGAAATATTATTTTAATCGAACAAAGGATACAAAAATGAAAAAATTAATGATGATCGTCGCTTTGGCAATTTTCGCTGTTGCGGGTTATGGCGTACAAACAGCAAGTGCCTGTGATTGCGGCTGTATGGACCACAAACACGACGCTGAAGGGAACCACATCCATGATCACGACTGCGACAATGCAGAAGATTGCGCAAAAAAAGAAGCGATGATGGAAAAGACTGAAGAGATGGCCGAAGAAGCCACTGAAGAAGCAAAGGATGCTGTTGAAGAGGCAATGTCTGACGCTAAATCTGAGGCAATTCCAGAGGCTATGAAAGACAAAATGGAATAAATTAAACGCTGACAGGCGCCCACAGGACATCATTTATATCCTCGGCGCCTGTTGCAAGCATGATCAATCGATCAACCCCTAAAGCAATACCTCCGCTTGGCGGCATCCCTACTCTGAGCGCCTCAATAAACTCTTCATCAAGTGGATAACGCTCGCCATAAAGCCGTTCTTTTTCATCCATCTCAATGTGATAGCGCCGTAACTGTTCATCAGCATCCGTCAGCTCTGAATAAGCATTGGCGAGCTCTATGCCGCAAATATAAAGCTCAAAACGTTCGGCAAAGCGCGGATCATCTGTCTTTGGCTTTGATAGAGACGCCATCGAAATCGGGTACTCACATAGAAATGTTGGCCTCTCTTTGCCTAAGTTGGGCTCAATCTTTTCATCCATCACACGGAAAAAGAGATCATCCCACCCATCATCTTGTGCTGTATGGAGTCCGAGCTTACTTACCTCTTCTCGAAACCCTTCCTTATCATCTAAATAAGCTTCAAGATCGATGTCGGCATAACGCTTAAAAGATTCTACAACCGTTAATCGCTCCCATTCAGCAAAAAGATCGCAAGAAAGCTCTTTATATCGAAAATGTTTAATATCAGCGGCCTTTGCGCACTCTCGTAACAAAGCAACACAATCGTCCATAATATCGTTGTAGTCTGCTTGTGTGCGATACCATTCAATCATCGTGAATTCGGGTACGTGACGTTTTGAGCCCTCTGCATTTCGGAAGACATGGCATATTTGGTAAATCTTTGAACATCCGGCCACCGTCAGCTTTTTCATATCGAATTCAGGACTAGTGTGCAGATAAGGTTTTGAACGTGTTTTTAAATCAACGCCCTTTAATTCTGTCTGAAAAGCATGAATATGTGTGTCCATGACAGGACAAACTTGCAAGATTGGTGTTTCGACCTCATCAAAGTCCTGAGCGTCAAAAAAACGGCGTATCGCCTTAATAATCGCCCCTCGCACCTTTAAATTGGTCTTTTTTTGAGAAAATTGCTCTGGATGCCACCAGTTTGCTTGCATTTTATAGAATCCTTCGGTAAAAGGTCTCCAGAATTACTAAAGACCCGCTTAAAAGCGTTTTAATAGAGCAGGCCTAAAAAAGGAATAGGAAAATGAAAGCAGATACGCATCCTGATTACCATGAAATCACAGTTGTGATGACAGATGGCACAGAATACAAAACGAAATCAACATACGGTAAGCCTGGTGATGTGCTTAAGCTTGATGTTGACCCGCTAACACACCCTGCATGGCAAGGTGGTTCCGGTAAAGTGATTGAGAAAGGACAGCTCGACAAGTTTGAGAGCAAGTACGGTTCTTTCCTTTCAGGAGATACCCAGTAACAGATTTTTCGGAGATGAGCCGATTAAAGAGAAACCGCCTTTTAAGGCGGTTTTTTTATGATGTTAAATCAAAGGTTAAGAAACGTTGTCCCTTAACTGAAATTTGACCTGTGCAAACCTGATTGTCATCCAACATAGCTATTCTTTGTAAATTAAAGCGATCTCCTTGATGAGTGCTTATTTTGACTTTAACTGGAAAACTCCCTGAATCAAAGTTTTCGTCAACCTTATCTTGGATTTCTCTGGCGGTCAGATCTTTTGCTCTAAAATCTAAGAGGCCTGCAGGATTTTCAACTGAAACCCTCCAATCCTTGCCCATAAAGACAATTCTAAATGTTCGCTCTGCTCTTACCCAAAAGTCCATTATTGTGTATTAATAGATTTTTAATATTATGTCAATATTTCTAAGCGGCGTTAAGTTGTTCTAAAGCGGTTTGAAGTTTGTTTTTCTTCTCCTCATCATTGGCAACAATAGCGCGTTTTTCTTCAATCACCTCTTCTGGCGCATTGTCGACAAACTTCTTGTTATCAAGCTGTTGAGAGATTTTCTTAATGTTATTATCGAGCTTATCAATCTCTTTTTTCAATCTGGCGCGTTCCTGATCAAGATCAATAATATCCGCAATCGGCAAAATAAGCGTAATGGGTTCAACAATCGTTTGAATAGAGCCTTTAGGCGCCTCTTCAACATGCTCAATACCATTCACGCGCGCCATGGCTTTAATCATCGGTTCAAAGCGTTCTAAGCCTGATTGGCTCATCTCACAGGCATCTTTCACCATTAGATCAATCTGCGCTTTAGCCGGTACGTTCATATCGGCGCGAACAGAACGGATTTCAGAGATAATGCTCATGAGCCAGCTTATCTGCTTATCGGCGCAATCATCTTTTAGCGCAGCATCATATGTTTGCCACTCGGAACCAAGGAGCAAGTCGCCCTCTTCTCTTTTTGCAATCGAAGCATAGAGCTCTTCGGTAATATAAGGCATAAACGGGTTGAGCAGACGCAATATTTGCTCCAAAACCCAGCCTGTTGTGCCGCGAACCTCTGCCTTTACAGCCTCATCATCGCCATTCAGAAGTGGTTTGGTGAATTCAAGGTACCAGTCACAAAATGTACCCCAAATAAATTGGTAAAGCGCGCTTGCCGATTCATTGAAACGATAGCTCTCTAGCCCTTTATCAATAGCTGTCTGACAATCAAGAACACTGCCGATAATCCATTTATTGAGCGTATGCTGCACTTTTGATGGATCAAAATCCGCTTTCGGAAGCGCGTCGTTCATTTCGCAGTAACGCGTTGCATTCCAAAGCTTGGTCGCAAAGTTACGATAACCTGCGACACGATCTTCAGAGAGTTTTACATCACGTCCTTGCGCGGCCATTGCCGTCAACGTAAAGCGAAGCGCATCAGCGCCATATTTGTCACAAAGCTCAAGCGGGCCGATGACGTTACCTTTGGATTTGGACATTTTCTGCCCCTTACCATCACGAACAAGCGCGTGAATATAGACTGTCTTAAACGGCACCTCACCCATGAAGTGAATGCCCATCATCATCATTCGCGCGACCCAGAAGAAGATAATATCAAAGCCAGTAATCAGAACGTTACCAGGATAGTATTTATCCAGAGCTGGCGTTTCATCAGGCCAGCCTAAGGTTGAAAATGGCCATAAAGCAGAACTAAACCATGTATCCAAAACGTCTTCATCACGTGTGAGCTTCTTATCTGCACCGGCTTTTTCTTGTGCCTCTTCTTCGCTAGAAGCCACATAGACATTACCGTCTTCATCATACCAAGCTGGGATTTGATGCCCCCACCAGAGCTGGCGAGAAATACACCAAGGTTGAATATTTTCCATCCAATGAAAGTACGTATTTTCCCATTGTTTAGGGACAAATTCAGTTTTTCCTGTTTTAACCGCTTCAAGAGCAGGCTGTGCCATTGTCTTGGCATCAACATACCACTGATCTGTTAAGTATGGCTCAATTATAACGCTTGAGCGATCACCGTAAGGTACTTGATGTTTGTGATCTTCGACATCGATGAGGAAATCCCTCTCATCAAGGTCTTTGATAATCTTCTTACGTGCTTCAAAACGATCAAGCCCCACATAATCCTCAGGGCAGTTTTCGTTCATTGAGCCGTCAGGATTCATCAAATTGATCAGTTGAATGTCTTTATCTTCATGACGTTTTGCAACGTCGAAGTCGTTATAATCATGTGCCGCAGTGATCTTAACGGCTCCTGAGCCAAATTCACTATCAACATATTCATCGGCGATAATTGGAATGATACGATCCGCAATGGGAACAACAGCAAATTTTCCTACAAGATTTTTGTATTTTTCATCATCAGGATGAACGGCAATCGCGCCATCGGCTAGAATTGTTTCTGGGCGCGTTGTCGCAATACGAATAGAGCCTGAACCATCCTCTAAAGGATAATCCACGTGATACAGCTTGCCTTTGATTTCTTTATATTCCACTTCCAGATCAGAAATCGCTGTCTGGAATTTTGGATCCCAATTCACAAGACGCTTGTCGCGGTAAATCAGACCTTGCTCATAGAGCTCAACAAAAACTTTCAACACCGCCTTAGAAAGACCTTCATCCATTGTGAAGCGTTCACGCGACCAGTCTGGCGTACAGCCTAAGCGCTTTTGTTGGCCAACAATCGTGCCGCCGGATTCTTCTTTCCAATTCCAAACAGTCTTAATGAAGTCTTCGCGCCCCATATCACGGCGATCTTTGCCTTCTTCGGCCAAGTTACGCTCAACAACCATTTGTGTTGCAATACCGGCATGGTCCAAGCCTGGCTGCCAGAGTGTATCTTTGCCGTTCATGCGGTTCCAACGCACTAAAATATCATGGAGTGTACAGTTCAGCGCGTGCCCCATATGAAGAGAGCCTGTTACATTCGGAGGCGGCATGACGACAGCATAAGGATCGTCCTTACTCTCAGGATTACATTCAAAATGTCCTGATTTTTCCCACTGCTGGTAATGAGATTCTTCAATATCTGCTGGATTAAAAGTCTTGTCGAGCATAGCTTCCCTCTAAAATAAAAACGATCTTTATTTAAAGGGATTTCTGCGGAAAATCAAATGTTTATGGTATTTATGGCTTAATCGTCCATCGCACGGCGAGCGAGCTTTTCAAGCTCTTTTTGAACGGTACGCTCAACCAATGGCGGCAGATGAACATCCATCCAATCACGAAGCATAGGATGCAAGAGCTCACGCACAATATCTTCGAGGGTTACGCCATCGTAACCGCGACGATTAAGAGGAACGTTACCAACTAGTTTAGAAAGGCTGGACATCGTCGCTGCCTGAGCATTATCAGAGAGAATAGATGATGGTGTTGGTTCAAAAGAACGTTCTGGTTCTGGATCAGAAGCAAAAACAGGCTCATCTTCTTCGATAGTATCAACAGCGTCCATTTCGCTATCAACAAAATCAACTTCGACCTCATCCTCTACTTCCATCTCCTCAGTGAGATCGAGAACATCGTCTTCCACCTCAGGTTCTGGAGCAGGTTCTTCCGCTGCTGTCTCGATTGTTTCTGCATCACTGCCCTCTTCATCATCATCGGAAATGATTTGACGGATCGAAGCTAAAATCTCTTCGATCGACGGCTCTTCTGCATCAGGTGTATTATTATCAGACATTTAACGGACTTTTCTTATGTGGTTTAATTGATTCGTCTTATAACTCTAGCAAGTTTGTTCTATCGCCATAATCTTGTCAAAGCGATTGTCCCTTATCGCTCTATCTGTCCTCATTTAATTCAAACAAATCAAGATTTTGCGGCGTTAAGAGCCCTAATGTTTCAGCTAACTCGAAACGCGCAACAACCTCGTCGCGCATGGCAGTAATCAGATCCAATTGAGCATTAAGAAGCTCTTGATTGGCATCAAGGGCGTCTAAAGTGGTTCGCTCACCAAACTCTGCCTCAAACTGAACCCCTTCTCTGGCCAATGTAGAAGCCGCTACTTGAGCCTTTCGTGAAGCAATTTCAGCTTGTGCTGTTTGCCAGATAGAGTACTGCGTCGCCGCTGCACTACGCGCCGCGTTCTTGACTTCCATTACTTCCATAAAGCGTTGATTAGCAATATGCTTGGCTTCTCTCACACGAGAACGTGTCGCACCTGATTGATAAAGTGGAATTGTTGCAGTTACGCCTAAAGCAAAACGATCTTGTTCATCTGTGAATGCTGTTGAATCGAAGTTACGGCCAACAGAACTCGACAAATCTAATTGCGGTAACAAAGCACCAAAACGACTATCAACGTCATATTGCGCTGCAATTTCATTATTTTCAGCGGCAATAACATTTAAGTTTTGAAGCTCTGACAACCTTAAAGCTTCTTCTTTTGTATCAGGAATTTGAAAGGTAAGTTCCGGTAGAGAGAAATTATCTTCATTCGCCTCTAATCCCGTCACATCTAAATATACAGCCTTTGCCGTATTGAGGTTTCCTTCTGCTTGCGTCAGTCCTGCGTCGGCCAAAGCCAATCGTGCTTGCGATTGAGAAACGTCCGTTTTGGTGAGCTCGCCAACGTCAAAACGCGCTTCAGCCTGTTCTAACTCTCTGGCAATAAGGGCGCGGTTATTTTTATTAAGCTCCAGGAAGGCATGAGAGCGCATCACATCCATATAAGCCGTTACGGCGCGGCGCATGATTTCTTGCTCACTTGCATATACTGACGCTTTTTGAGCCGCTATCACGGCATTGGCCGCCTTGATATTAGCGAAAGTCGAGCCACCTCGAAACAAAGGCTGATCCAAGCTTACTCCAACCGTCTTTTCAGTATTGCCACCATCTTCATTACCGAAATTTTCACCTTCCGTTTCGGTGTTTGTGTAATTGATAGAGCCTTGTGCGTTGATATTTGGCTTAAACCCACTTTGCGCTTGTGGAAGTTGTTCTTGAATAGATTGATAAGCTGCACGACGCGCTAACAATGTTGGGTTGTTCTGATAAGCATGTGCAAGTACTTCGTATAAGTGAAAGCCTTTTTCTTCCCAATCGGAAAGTAAATCTGCGCTCATTTGAACATTTTTATTAAGCTCTTCGGATAGAGCTGAAATCGCAATAGGTTCTGGCGCTACCTCTTCAGCTTTATTGATATGATGCGCATACGAATAGCCGCCAGAAGTAAAAATTCCAGTAAAAACAGTTAAATACAAAATATTTTTAAAGCTATTTTTCATGATATATAAGCAGGTATATTTGAATTATTAAGGAAAAAGAACTGTTCTTTTATTTAGTTTTACAGGAAATCAGCACTTCTGACCAGAAGTTTTCCACAGACTTACGCACAGATTGAAATTTAAACTTTTATCACTAAAAAGCATCGATCAGCGCTGGATTTCAGAATAAAAAGCTGTTACCACACTCCTTGAAATAAAGGCGCGGTGGCAGAGTGGCTATGCAGAGGACTGCAACTCCTTGTACACCGGTTCGATTCCGGTCCGTGCCTCCATTTTATCAGTTTTGCTGATTGGCAATATGATTGTTGACACCGTATGTCGATTCAGCCATAAAGCTTTTCAGTGTTCCTCGGTAGCTCAGTGGTAGAGCAGGTGACTGTTAATCACTTGGTCGCTGGTTCGAATCCGGCCCGAGGAGCCATTTTTCAGTATTAGGCACATTTACGAAGCTATCAAACGGTTTTTTCAAGTCATAACAAAGGGTTGCCCCTTCTAACCGTAGGTTGGACAATACGAAATTCATCAAACGCTTTTTTTGCTCTATAGTCCCACCTATAAAGGTGTCATATGCGCCGGAAGCCACTTCCACCATGCCTATCAGCGAATTTGTGAAGGTATCATCAGCTTTGTTGTACTGCTCCATTTCGTAGACTATCTCATCTCTTTTAGCCGCCATTTCAGTGCGCTTCTCATCATGTATTTCTTTGCTGATGTCACCATCAAGCAATAGATCAGTAAGCTTACTCATGCGCTCCCTAATAGAGACGTGTTCTTTGTGAAGTTCTTCTAAACGCTTTTCGTGATAACTACGTTCAGCTTTAGCCCCGCTTTTAATATGGCCTACAATCACCGCAAGGTCTTCTGGAGAAACTTTGAGTTTGCGGAAAATATCAGCTACTTGCTTTTCTACAACTTCTTCTCTGACCCACATTTTCTTTTCAGGGTTTTCTGGTCTATGAACACGTAGATATGTCCACTCAGCCACCTCGCCACTGGCGTACTTCTTTTTCTTCGTATCGCTCGTAGCAACACGACCAGTAGTGGCGCACGTAACAATACCTCTAAACATGTATTCCTTACCTCCATATTTAAACGGCTTTTTATTCCACCCTTTCCTTACATCCTGACACGCATTCCAAAGCTCTTTAGATATCAATGGAGGGTATCTATGCGGAAAAAGCTGGTTACGTTTTTTGTAAAGCATTTCTCCATAGTAAAAAGGATTCTGAATCGTAGTGTGTATCTGTGATTTAGATAGAAAATTCTTATTGCTGCGGGGACTTTTTAAGCCCCATTCTTTAGCTTTTCGCGTCATATCGCTCAAGGTGTATGCACCGGTTGAATATTCTTCAAACAAACGCTTCACGATATGAGCGCGTTCTTCGTCAATAATAATGTCCCCCCTAATACGCTCTTTAGGGTTGGATTTAATATGCTTATATCCAATTGGCGCAGAACTTACCCATTCACCCATGCGAAGTTTTTGACCAATACTACGATTAACATTGTCTTTTAGGCTATCAACATAGTTTTTAGCCATCATCACGTGCATATTCCAAATCATATGCTCTTGCGATGTTGAATGTTTATGAATACACAAATTCTCTACGTGAAAATGTAGCTCAATTTTTTGCTTTTTAATAAGCTCCTCTAATAAAGGCACTTCCTTGTAGCTGCGCTGTAACCGGTCAACTTTGTCAGTGACAACGGCTGTTATTCCTTTTTGCTTCTTTGCATATTTTATAGCTTTCATGAACTCATCACGATCACCAATCGTTGACGATTCTGTGAATTCAAAAATCTTCACCAGCTTTAAACCACGGCGAATACAATATTCTTTGATCCGTTCTTTTTGCGCACCTTTTGAATAACCTTCTTCCTGACTGTCATCAGAAATACGAGCTATTCCTATTGCTTCTTCTGCTCTGTCATGCTGTTCGTCTAAAAACATGCACCACCTCCAAATTTGAGTTGATAGAGATGGATTTGTTTGTTTCGCATCAGCTTATTCAGAACGCATCTTGACGGTCTGGCTTTGTAATTTTCACAAAGCTCACTGATAAAGACGGCAATCTTCTCATCTTGCGCTTTTACAAGCTTGATAAAATCATTGCGCGTACGGAAGTCACCAGCACGATAAACATAGCTTTGCAAGATTTCTAAGTCGTGATCTTTGCAAATATGTTCTATTCTTTCTTGCTCTAGGGCGAGGACTGGTGCTTCGGGAGTTTCTAAATCCGGTAAATATAAAATCACAATGGCTTTACGTTGCCTTACGTCCATTCACTAACTCACGGTTTCAAGTTAGGTTTCGCCGCGCGAAGCAACGAAACCGTATTCTTTGACCACCGATGAAAAATGAAAGTAATTCCCCTGGTGATCGGGGAGTTAGTAAAACCGGCTAAAGTCGGCTACATACACCTTTAGGCCGAAGCCCTGGACATACGTGTATGTCTCCCCGACCATAGAGGTTCGAGGAGTATCTACTTTGTGGCCGATACATGCCACTTTAGCCTAGGAGTTACTACACTCCAGAAAAGCCTTAACTTTTCATACTTTCATTCTAGCAACTGGACGACTCCAGTCAATGTCATTGTGCCTTTTGCTGTTCGTGTACCTCCATTGCTACTTTCGTAAATCCTATTAAATTTCTTGCGGCCTCATGTGCTTCAACATCACTAATGTTGCCGTCATATCGTTTTTTAACCATTTCAACGATTTCATTATACGTCTCGTCTTGGCTTTTTTTACTTGGCGGGGCTTCAAGTGCCTGCCTATATGTCATAGCTGTTTCTGTCATTTTCGATCTCACTTTTTGCGCTGATATTCTGGTAAAGGTGTCAATGATTCAAAAAACAGTGACACTAACGAAATCACGCGGGTTTCCGCCCCGCATTATTATTTTTGCTAGGAAGTACCTTGAGGTATTCGTTCCAATAGCAGGTAGACATCTTCTATTGCCTGTACTTCGTTATAAGGCAGTGTCAGCGTGTTTGTGGCGAGATCATATGCCGAAGGCTTCCATGCCACTCTAAAGCCATCAGGGATCGTTACACTGTACGGAATAGATATTTTTTCACCGTTGGGTACGATTTGTATCCGCTGGTTTCCGTAGTCAGCAACGAGGTATTTGTCAGGTGCAATCGCTATCACATCCCAAATATCTTGAAACGCTCCTATACGATGAAGCCCTTGTTTGCGGTCATCCCATTCAGAATGCCCGACATGCCATTTGTAATCACGATCATCAGCCCCGATTGTCACCAGCATTTTCGGGCCATTACAAACTGTCACCAATTCAGTACCATCAAGTGATAGCGTCATACCGCGTGGATATATTGCATCAGTATCAAAGCCCGTGGCCTTGCTATAGGTTTCGATATATTCCCACGTTTCAGGATTCCACACGCCCATGTGATGTTTGTTATATGAGCTAACGTAGAGCCTGCCATCTGCGAGTATTCGCGCTCGGGATGGATGCGATGTTTCATGCTTCCAACCATTGCCGTTGGTTTTATACATTACGCGGCTTTTAATCAGTGATCCGGTAAGGCCGCTGAACTCTGATACGTGACCGTGGCCTGTGCCTTCTTCGCCTGTATCGGGATCATAACCATAGCCGTTATAGCCCGTGATCAAGACATTACCATTTGGCAAAAGCTCAATATCCTGCGGATTATAAAGCTGGTTATCCTTCAAATGGCCTGCGCTTGTGCTGCCGTATTGCCAGAGCAATTCACCGGTTGAAAGCCTAAAGGCGCGAACCATATGCCGCCATTCCATGCAGATGAATATGCGATCATTTTCAACATCCACTGCAAAACTGCGGACGTAATTATAGCTATCTGCCTCATTGCGCGGATCTTTATGATGTCCTATCCAGTAGCCTAGAAATGAAAAATTGCTATCAAACCGTGCGATTGGAAGGCTGTAAGAGCCTATCCAAAACTCACCATTCACAATACGGATGCACGAAGGCCGGTTTATCAGGCCATCACGATAGCCTGAAATAGCCGTGCCGTAGCCTTTAAGAAGTTCGTTAATTGGTGTGACAGGCATCGCTTTAACCCAGCTTTTGTGGTCGTCAAAGGATGCTTCTTGTATCAGGTAATTCAGCATTGGTTCACCGAGATTAAGAGCTTTCTTAAGCTGCGAATTCTCTTTGATGCTGTTTAAAAATGCTTGTACTGCGCTCATGTTAAAACCTTATTTTGGAAATTTCGGAAACGTTCTATGGGTCGCTAAAGCCAATGCTAAAGCGGGTTTTAATAGATCGTAGCTACAAGAAAACTACGGAGCGCAATGTTGCGTGGAGTTCCGAATTTGAAGTGCGGATACAGCTATAAGCGTATT
This sequence comes from Pseudomonadota bacterium, assembly GCA_039182445.1. Classification (GTDB taxonomy): domain Bacteria; phylum Pseudomonadota; class Alphaproteobacteria; order Micavibrionales; family Micavibrionaceae. Next base: position 13,365 of record JBCDCD010000001.1, read on the forward strand.
TCCGCCATTGTGTCATCAAATATAGCGAAATTTGTTCACGGTGTTCAATGTTCATTTTGTTCACTCTCAATTTTTTTTCGTTTTTTCTTGGTTTAAGCGGTGTGCAAGCGTGGAAAGAACGAATACCCAATCTTGCCATGCCTTCGTGCGTCCGCATCCACGGTACTTACAGATGAATTTCCACGGCACTTTCCTTGCACGTAACCAAACCAGATTGCGATCATCCGCATTATCGATGTGATGAAGCCATGTCAGGGTTTCTTCCATGCGCGTGATGGCGTCAGGCGCAGGCGGACCAAGTCGCAAAGGCGTTTTTTCCATCATTTCGATTTCCCACGTCTCGTAAACGATGTCAGGCCAACCACTGAAATAACCACGTGGTTTTAAGCCTGGAACGTATAGGCGTTTCAGTGTGGCAATCGATTCCTCAAATCGATCTGCCAATTCGGATGCGGTATATTCTTTTTTCTTCTTTTCGCTCATGTGCGGCCTCCATCTCTGTTTCTGTGTCCATAAAGTTTGGTGGCTATCTGTGATATGAATTCGCGTTCAGGCCATGACAGGCGCGTGTCGTCCGCGCTTACCACCAAAATTCCGGTTTCACGCCACCCGATCATTTTCGTCCGTTCAGGATCAGTTTTATTGGGTTGCAGCCTGCCTAAAGCGCATTGATACGGGCGGTGGGTCATATGAACCTCCTTTGGTTTTGGGTTAAAATCAGATCAAGAAGCGCGATTGCGTCTGCTTCGTTGTCATCAGTTGGGGTATGGCCTTTGGCTTTGACAGCTTTGACCACCATTGCTTTGTTGGCATTGCCTTTACCGGTGATATGTTTCTTGATTTTCCCAACCGGCATTGCGGCATATGGGATTTCATGATGTTCACACCATGCCGTAAGCGTTGCCATGAAACCGCCGTAAGCATGGGCTGCATCAACATTGAACGTAACGCGCCCGTTCTTGCCTTTGCCTCGGTGCATACGCACCTCTTCAAAGTGGATCTCGTTAAATTGCCCGTGTTTGTTTTTAAGCTCGGTTAGGAATTGCTTGAATTTGAGATAGCGCATACCGCCGCCTTCAAAGCGATTGGTTTTGAAATGCGCTGTACCTGATACGATTGTTCCGTCCGGTTTGTGCAAAGCCCAGCCGGTTTTAATTCCAAGGTCGAGTGTGAGAATAAGATTATCGTGGATCATGACGCACCCCCGACAAAACAGAAGCCGACCAATCCGAACCCTAGATTATATTTATAGGGGGTATTCGCTAATACCCTCCTATATATATAATATATAGGGTTTTCGGGAACGTAGGAATTTAATAAAATCAATAACTTAAGTCGGGAATACGTTTCGGGAAGCGGGAACGGAGCAAAAAACGCTAAAGCCTTACTGGATAAGGGTTTGAGTGTATTTTGAGCCTTTGAAAGCTCGGTAACATTCCCGGGAATAGAAAAAGGTCGGGAACGTAGAACCCGCAGAAAACCTAGATTTTTATTTCTACGTTCCCGATTGCGTTCCCGACTTCTTACCGGCTTCAAAGCCGCAGAGAACGTAGGTTTTTGAAAACGGGAAATTTGCATTCCCGCCTGCGTTCCCGATTTATATTGCTGATTATTGGTCATCGTATATCTCCTCTGCACCATGTTTGAATTCACCCCGTCCTTCCGCAAACGGACCACCGGTAATATCAAGCCACTTGTCATCGTTTGAGCCGGATGCTTTACCTTTGACGATTTCGGGAGGTCGCTCATTGAGCAGTTTCTGAATGATATCTTCCAGGCGATTACGGCCTATGTTGTGGAAGACAACGGGGAGTCTGTGACGTTGTTTATGAACACCAGATGCACCTGTATGAGTAAATGGGTGTCCATTACGTGCAGCGCGACCAATGGCCTGTACCATCATGCCTTTCAGCGTATCTTCTGGCACTTTGCGCTGTCTTAATTCTTCATCGATACAATCAAGCAATCCGTGATCATTACGCATGAATGTCCGCATAGCTCTATCGGCTGGGGAATTGGATTTTACCACCGCGCCCTGAAAAATAGCGTTGCGTACATAAGGTTTGCTTAAGGATTGAAAAACGATCTGTTGATGCTCATATGGCGCAGGCCAAAGCGCGTAAGCCAATCTCACACCATCAACAATGGCACTTGTACCTCTGATAGCATCCCGAGCTTGTTCAACCGTTGCAATTGGTTTTCCGGCTGGGGGTTTGCGCATGTGGTGTGCAACAATTAATGATGCGTTGGTTTCACTGGCAAGGCTGGCGAGTAATCCAGTTGAAAAACTTCCTGCCGCGGGATCTGCGTTTACATCGGCATGAATGAATGATGAAAGTGGATCAAAGACGATTAATTTTAAATCATCACCAATGCGTATCAGTTGTTCTTTTATATAATGAAATTGCGGTGTGGCCTCTATGCCATCTTTGGATGAATGAATAAGAGGAAATGCACCGCCTGCATTTGGTAATGGGATAACCAATAATTTTTCAGGATTGCGTAAGCGATGTCGCTGCGGATCAAGATGCTCTAAACGTCTATGCACCTCATTTTGATCATCTTCGGCGGTGAATATAACGGCTGTGCCAAATTCATTAACCGGATTACCAAAAGCATATGCCTGGGGAGATATTGGATCAGGTCTGCCCGTTGCAACCAACAAAGCCAGATTAAGCAAAAGCATTCCTTTACCGGTATCACCCATCGCCGCGATAATGGACACAACGCCCATAGGAAATGTGCTTTCAACAAGAAAACGTTGTTCCGGCGCATCGCCTGCATATCGTGTAGCTTGCCAATCAAAGAGGTGTAAGCCAGAGCCGTCATCTGCCTTGATTTCCTTTTTATCGGCGTTCAATAAAAATGAACGGATATCTAGGCCATCTGAAATAGCGTCAGCTGCATCATATTTATCAGGCCAATTATCATCCGGATAAAGAATGGTGATTTTATTTGCGCCTTCTTGCTTAAGGGCTTCACCGACTTTTTCCGCATATTCCCACCCTGATTTATCCTTATCAGGCCAGATCATTACATCCTTACCAACCAGCGGCGACCAATCCGTTTTTTCGATTGGTGCTTTGGCGCCATTCATAGCGGTGGTGGCACACATGCCGATATTGATTAAGGATTGGGCGCATTTCTCACCCTCACATAAGATCACTTCCTTTGAGGCGATCATGCCTGGTTGATTATATAAAGGGCGTGGTGTTGGAGCTTGGTACTTTCGCGCCTTCACATCCCAAGGGCGGAAAACCTTGCCATCTTCCGTTTCATAGCGATAAACACACGCAATTAAGTGATTTTTGGCATCAAAATAGTCCCATTTGGCGGTATATGCGCCCAATTCATCTATTGGAGGTGCTTTTTGCGCGGGTTTTTGATCATTTTCTGCGTTTTGCGCGTTATTTTGCGTTTCTGCATACGTGAGCGTTTTGCCTAACCAGTTTTCGATATCTTCTAGGATTTCGGCAAAATCGGTTTTGATATTCATGCCATAGACAACCGCCCATAGATCGAAAATATCACCACCTTCACCGGTTGCGTGGTCATGCCAAAGTCCAATATTGCCGCCTTTAACCTCGACTTTTAGACTTTTACCGCGCTCACCACCCGTATTACCAACCTCATACGTCCCGTGTGAGATCCGGCCTTGCGGCAAAAGATAACGTACAACACTATCAATATTGGCGTGGAGTTGGCGTTTGATTGCTTCAACGTCTTTCTTGTTGCTTTGACTTGGCTGTTGATCGCCTGCGTTGTTAAAATCGTTCCAGTTATCAGCCATTCGTTTCCCCCCAGCATCGATCTTGGTAAGGGCAGAATTTGCAGCCAAAGAATGACGGATCATTTGATATGCGCGGCAACCAATCACCGGCTTCACAGGCTTGTATGACCTGCACACCTTTATCACTCATGCTTTGCGCAAGCGCAGCGTCAAAGGGTACGAGTTCATGGTAAATTTCAGACGTGTCTTTATTAACCGCCGTGAATAACGCAGGATTTTTTGATATGCCTGGTATTGTGCCTTCCATATAGGCTTGGTAAATCGCTACCTGCGCCGCATAGACTGGCTTTGAAATAGCCAGCCCTTTCTTTTCGGTAAGCTTCCAATTTTTATTGTTCATGGATTTGCATTCCCATAGCGCGGGAAATGTCATGCCTAAAGATTCAGGTGCGTTATTAATAATACCATCGACATGACCGGCAATGCGCCCACCGGCTACACGGAAACCAAATTGCTTGCCGTTTTGCTTTTCAGTAAAAAGCTCAAAACCTGCCTTACGCAGCCATTCAATCGCCATATCCTCAAACAAGTGACCGGCTGCAAAAATTCTTAAAGATTGACCATCAAAATCTCGGCCTTCATCTTTTGGCGTGTGCGTATATTCATATTGAAGCGCACGTTTGCATTCCACGCCCAAACGAGAGCCGCCTAAATAATCGCGCTTCCATGCCCCTTGGCGTTCTGCTTCCAGTGCTTCATCGATCAGGTTATTAACTTTATCGTGAAATTTTTCACGGTGATTAAAATCCAGCATTAGTTGTTCCTTTGCGTTCAATGGCGCACTCGGCCTCGTAAGCCTTCGCTGCTAATTCTTGGAGTTTGTCGTGATAGGCTGTGACAATGACCTCAACGAGGGTCAGCACTTCATCTTTGGTGTAATTATCAAGGCCGCGTGTCATGCCAATGGAGGCGACATATTCACCCATTGGTGCAAGCGCGGCTTGAATGGCTGCTTTTTCATTTTTGGTAGGATCAATCACGCTCATATCTCCGTTTTGTTTTTTCAAATCGCTGTAAATGCGTTGGCATTGCATCGAACAGAATTTGCGGTACGAGCTGCGGCCTATCGGTGTGTTGATCCGAAATGGTGGTTGGATGTAACCAAAGCCGCGATGATCTCTTAGGCACACTGCGCATTTCATGCTGCCTCCTGCGCCGCAAAGACGGTTTTATGAATGTCTTTTTTATTAAATTTGAAGGTCATCAATGCCGAAGCGTGATAGCGCGTTAGGCCATAATCATGCTTGTATTCAGTCGGTAGATATTTGCGCTGCGCATTGGTGGCTGGTTGCGATATCCAGCGTTTGGATTTATGTGCGGTATCTGCGCTTTCGTGCTGGTTAATCCAATCATTGGCAGCAGCTAGGCAAATCAAACGCTCGCCCAACGCCAATAGATGTGTGACCAGATGTTTGCCGCCGCCAATGGCATACCAGCGCCCATCAAGGAAAAAGACACCGCCCCATGCGTTAAAGCCTTGTGCAACTAATGCTGCGCCATCATTAAAAATATCGCACCAAAGGAAGGATGATTTTTCAAAGATATCAATTTCAGTCATGGCAAAATCGCCAAAGTCGATATCTTCCTGATCATTAACGCCGGTATTGATTAACCATTCATATCCGCATAGCGAACATTCCCGCGCCGAAGCTGGAACAATAGCACCACATTCAGGGCAATCCTTTTTCGGTGCATCGCGTTTCGTTTCTTGAACGTCAAGGCTAACGTCTTGTTCCAGCGATCCGTGTAGAATGGTTGAAGTGCCAAAGTCCAAAACGATACAGTCCGTTTTGATAACGCCTGGGTATTCAGCCGGATCTACTGTACGCAATCCACGGCCAACCATTTGTGTCATGGTTGATCTGAAAGACGATGGCCTTAACAAAATCACGCAAGATGTTGGTGTATAATCATAACCTTCCGTTAGAACGGCGACATTCACCACCACCTGCGTATCACCATCTTCATATGATTTAAGCGCGTCTCTGCGTTCTTGCTTGCTAAGTTCACCATGAATGAGTGTGGCTTTAACGCCGCCATCAAGAAATGCCTCATAAACAGATCTGGCGTGATTGACGGTAGAACAAAAGACAATGGTTTTACGATCACCGGCTTTTTCTTTCCAATGCTTGATCACGGAAGCTGTTACCGGCAGCTTGTTCATGATCTTATCGACTTCGCCCATATCAAAATCGCTGGCGACTTTCTTCACATTGCGGAGCTGGTCTTGAACGCCAACATCAACAACAAAGGTGCGCGGCGGCACCAAATGACCGGCTTTGATAAGTTCTTCGAGCGTGATTTGATCGGAGATATTTGAAAATACTGGCCTTAAGCCTTTGCGATCCCCGCGCATCGGTGTAGCTGTAACGCCAAAGATTTTGCATTCTTCATTTCGTGCGAGAACGGATTTAATGATTTTCTGATAACTGCCTGCTATTGCATGATGGGCTTCATCAATCACCAGCATGTCTAGCATTGGCATACGCGCGAGATTTTCAGGCCGTGCTAAAGTGGGAACCATCGCAAAGGTGGTGCGCCCATCCCATGACTTCTGCGCAGCATCATAAATTGATGTGCTAATAGTTGGGTTTACACGACTGAATTTAATAGAGTTTTGTGATGTAAGTTCGTCACGATGGGCTAAAACACATGCGCGTTTATCGTTGGCTTTAAGGGAATCGCCTACAACGGCAGACAGCATAATGGTTTTGCCGGAATTATGCGTGACGGTGAAATCACCTAAGAGATAAAGATTGTCACCATTAACGGTGAACCCAAAATATTCACCATATCCTGCTTCATGAACGGTAAAGCCGGTGCGCAACACATTCTTTTTTTGTTTGCGTGTGCCTGGTATGCGCCGGGCCACACGTAATGGAATTTCTGAGAAATCGCCGCAGATAAAAAACCGGTAATAAGTTTTGCCTTTAACGATCTTTGGTTTTGGTAATGCCTGAAATCCAAGGCTTCGCGCAATAAAGGCAACATCATCTGCCAGATCCTTTGACGCGGTAGAAAATTCAATATTATTATTATGTAGATATCCATCTGTATCGAGCAAACCCGCTAAAATTGCCGCCCGTGCTTTATTTGAAGCGATTTTATAAATATGAGGAATATGCTTATCGGCTGCACCTCTGCCATACACATCGATAGAACGTAAGATATCGGATAGCGGGTTTCTTACCGCACCATCTTTCACAAAGTGATAAGTGTTTGCTTCATTGCCTGGGATTTGTTCAATGCGTAACCGCAGGCCGATACGTTCAGCTAGATCATGACAGGCTTCGATAATCTCCGGATCAGCCGTAGTAAGATTGGGTGGGCTGGTTTTTAAACCACCGTCTCCCAGCAATATTCCCAAGAAATATGGGTCGAGGGGTAAACGCTTTCCTCCACCAAAATCGATCCTTGCCCGATAAAGCTTATGTTGATGCTTGAATGTAGGACTTTGCGATAAGTAATTTTCAACACTAATATTTTCGATGGTGTCTTGGTCTTTTTCGTCATCTTCAAGTTTCCGTGTGGTGCGGACAAGCGAGAGAATATGACCGCGATTAACAATGAATGGCTCGCCCTTGATAGGTTTGATTTCAAACATGTCATCAACGCCGTGATGAAGTTCTAAAACCTTTCTAGGCTTGCTATCTTTACCCATAAGCAAATCGCCCACGCGCACATCTTCAACGTTCTTGATCGTGCCATCGAACATAAGAATGGGTGTGCCGGCAGCGTGGCATCCGGTAGGTGCAACGCCCAAGGCATTTCCATGTTCATCTAAGGCTTCAAGACTGCGCTCAACGAAGATTTTTTGACGTGGGCGTAATAACATCTGCTTTCCCTGTTACTGCGCCCATGACGGCTTACCATTTGATGGTGCTGCCGCTTGGTCTTGTTGAGTTTGTTGTGCTGGGGCTTGGTTTTGGGCGGCTGGTGCTGGTGCAGTAGTAGATTGTGCAGGCACAGCTTGCCCCATGATGGCAGCGTATTCTTTGTGATCTGGTGTGATCGCAACGCGAATTTCATTTTTATCTTCACCGTTTTGATCATCGGTGATGCCAACCTTGGCGATAAACTCAATACCATCAAGATCAGCAAAACCTTGGATACGCCGTGCTTCTTGCGCCTGTGGGGATTCATCTTTGCCCTTAATGCCACGCGCAGAATTAAGAATGCCGCGCACAAAAGAACGTCCCATATTCGCCCATTCAGGGCCATTAGGTGAGTAAAGACCTATAAGCGTCCAGATTTTACGCTTGGCATATTTGCCTTCCAGCACCACAAATTCACAGTTCAGATAAACAGAACCTTTCGTGTCATTGCGGGTGGCATAACCGCCAGTCCATCCTTGTTGCTGATCATCATATCCGCCTGGCTTGATGGTCATGCGTACTTTGACCATTGTACCTTTCGGAATAACGTCAAATTCACTTTGCTCTTCGGCAGAATTAAAATCGCTCCAACTCATTGGTTTTCTCCTTCTTTGGTTTCGGGTTGTTCATTGGTTTCAGGGGGTGTTTCTGATGGCGAAGTATCCGCAGGCGCATCTTCGTCTTCATCCGGACGCGGATCTTCATAGACAAGGCGTTCAGAAGCCGGTTTGACTTCGCCTTTGATCTTTTCCATTAATTCGCCAAGATGGGGTTTTTCCAGAAGCTCCAAGCGGCCTGAACGGTCTTTAGCGTCAAAGCCGTAAGGGTTAATATGATGATTGACGAATGCTCGGTAGCTAGAGCCATCAGTCGCTTGGATTTCTGCCATTGTGATGACTTGATCAAATATGCCTGGAAGCTCATTTCCAGTTTTTGATCCCTCGATCTGGGGAGAGAAAACCTTACGGTTAAAGTCATCTAATTTTTCATCGAGAATGCCGACGAACCAGATATTCTTATCGCGGGTATGTTGCAGGTGGGTGAGCCATGCGATCATTTCTTGACCGTGTAAGCCGTAAGCCCCGCGAGTATCTTCTTTGCCTTGCTGATTGAATGCCGCAGGCTGGCCTTTACACCATTGAAAACAAAGCCTGCCGGCAACGGTGATACTGTCTATAAAAATGGTATCGTATTTATCCAGCGCAGATGGATCACCGTACTTTTCACATACTGCGTCATAATGCGCCTGGCTGTATGATTGATTTTCACGAAGAGAAGGATTTGCGCCCCCGATAAACACGGCGAAGTCTCTACACTCCTGCCATGTTTTCGGGCGCAGCGCATCACCCTCCCAGCCTTGGACAGCTAAATCCCCAGCTTCTAAATCAAAGAATAAGGTTTTCTGTGCGTTTAGTGTCCAAAGGAGAGACGTTTTACCAATGCCACTTTTCCCAAAGATGACACCTTTTATGCCGCGCTTTTCTTTTAAGCGTTCATCGGCTGTAATGATTGGAAATCCTGACATTTACGCGTCCTCCGTTTTTGGAGTAAGCGTGTAAGTCGGCTTACCATGTTTAATGGTTCTGGCTGGCTCAAAGACTTTACGAATAAAGCTAGGCCATGATTTGAATTTATGTTCGGAAATCTTATAGGTGACATCGACATATTCAGCCGGATCATCGCCCTGACTTTTTATTTTATCGATAATTTCAGAAAGCTTTTTCTTGTCCCAATCAGTCTTTTTGGTGATGTCTTGCGCGATCTCATAATCGCCATCATCAATGCGCATAACGCCGGTTTCTTTTTCTTGGGCGGTACGGTTATGATTAAATGCATCTTGATATTTAAAATTAACGATCCCCTGCAAACGCTCTTGAATGAGCTTGTAGTGATCAACTTTGATTTTCGCTTCCGCGATCAAGGCCGCGAGTAATTGCGGCTGCATATTTGCTAAATCGCCTTGGGGCGTGTTCAGCAGGTTTTCTAATGTGATTTCCGGCATGTTGTCCTCGTCTAGTTTTGGTTGACGTGAACATCATCGTTTGCGTTCGGGGGGGATGTCGTTGGGCTTGGTGTGGCCTTGGTGACGGATAACCGTGGGATGGGTGTGGCTATTTAAAACATATGAATGTGTGCCAAAATGAAAAACCACGCATATAGCGTGGCCTTAAAGTGGGATATTGAGGGGATGGGTGTTGGATAAGGTTGGCTTAAAGCAAGTTTATTTCGCTACGTGAACATGCTCGTTATCTTCGTAGTATAATGGCAAGTTCAATCTGTAAGAGCCGCGCTGATTAGAAACAATCAAATGATTCCATATCTCTTTTTTCTTAAAAATATCGCGCATACGGCTAGAGCGTGAGTTTGTACCGGCAATTAACGTTTTACCATGCACCCAAGGATTACGGCTTAAAGCAGCATCATGGAGCTGAGAAACGATCCTTGCTTGAACATCGCCAAAATGAAATTCATGTTCATCTAAAATCACATGGCGATAGTCGTTTGATGCTTCAAATTGCGGATGATCTTCATTTCCTTTTTTAATATTTTGGAGTTCTTTGATATCAAATTTGCTTTCAAAATGCTCTTTATGCTCTTTGAGAATGATTAGATCATTTATGCGCACTGCTATATCCGGCTGTGGTGGCTCATAAGCAAGGCGCAAAATGTTTTCATGTTCATCAATAGATCTAAAGATCCTTAGTTGGGTGCAGCCCTGGCTAAAGATGGTATGACAATCCTGCTGGCGGAGACTTACAAAACCCTCTACATGTTCATGGCGTTCATATTGAAAGCGAGTTTCTTTGTATTTCCCTATTTCCATCCACCGTAAAGGAAGCCATATAGATGCCCTTAAAAGGCCATTTTCTATGGCATAGTATAAATCTTCTTGCGTTATTCCCCAATTTCGCTTTATATCTTGGAGACGCAAATATTTCTTTTCAAAAAGCATTTGCTTACCTCTCACGCGGTATTTTTTGTTTGATTATATCCACACGGAACAAACGAAAAATAGAAAAAATCAACCTAAACTTGTAGCAAAACAATTTTCACAACCCATAAAAATATTTATGGGTCAGAAGAATGTAGGGCTGGTTATGCTCTTATTTTCCAGGCAAAAACTAAGAATATAAGGAGTCTAAAATTGCATCACGTACAAAAATATTTTTTGGCTTTTGCATAGAAAGCTTGTTCCATGCCAAATACAATCGCATGTTAATTAGGTCTTTATCAGTATTGGCAACGAATATTTCCCCACTTTTTATTTTATCTTCAACGAATGATCTTGGAACAATAGAAAATCCTGATTTGCTTAAGAGCATATCCTTAATCATCCTGAAGCTGCTTGTAGTGGTGAAAACTCTTAAGTCGCTCCGAGATATAGGCAAGCCTGCGATAAATTGTTTTATGCAAGGAAACTCTGGCGCATAAGCGATATATGGAAGATCTAATAGATAATCTAACTTAGCACCAGCCTTGATAAAATCAGTATGTGCAACCATTACAAGCTGATCGGCTATCAACTCTTTAAAGTCGATCATGCTGGCATTTATAGGCATCGGTAAAATAGCCATGTCCAAAGTTTGCTCTTCCAACATTTCAATCCACTGATCAGGACTGTCATATTGAATTATGAAGCGAATGTTTTCAGGCATTAACGCTGATATGGTATGAGTAACATGCGTTTCTACAAACTCTGTCAGTCCGCCAATATGAACAGTGCCTTGTGCTTTTTTTGGATGGCCTCGTGTGGAAATATATATTTCTTCAATACGATCAATATGAGGTGATAACTCCCTAGCTAAATCGTTTGCTGCTTTAGTAGGCTTATAGCGTTTCCCTAAACTTTGATCTTTGCGAAACAATGTTTTGCCAAGCTGTTGTTCGAGAGAGGATATATGATTTGAAATAGTTGGCTGTGACATATTGAGAACGTTTGCAGCATTGCCATACGAGCCAGCGCGATAGACATTCATGAAAGTTCTTAGATATAAAAAATACGCCATTTATTAGTTTTTTCCTCATTCAGATAATGGCGTTTTGCATCTGCAAAGATCATTAATTCCGTACATTCTTTTGTTTAAAAATTTGAAACTTCTAATCATTATCTCTTAATCCTTTGATTACGCCTTCAAACGCTCCAATCATATCGTTCAAATGTTTCGCTGCTTGTGTTGCTTCTTGTGATCCATAGCCATTAGCAAGATCAACAACCGCTTCGCCCATGTTTCGGTACATTTCGCCAAGCTCCATAAAGACTTTAGGGGTGGCTTCAATAAGAATGGCTCGCCGGTCTTCTGGGTGAGATTTGCGCTGAATTAAGCCTTTCTTTTCCAGGCGATCCAGTAAGGCCGTGACGCTACCACTGGTAAGATCAAGTTTTTCAGCAATGTCTTTTGGCAGAATTGCGCCATGCTCAAGCAGATTGAGGCAGCGTAAATCATTGCGAGAAATACCAACCTTGTCACAGATTGTCGCGTCTAGCTGATCAACAACAGCATGTAGAGCACGGCACGCCTTTACGAGGCCGTATTCATCTTGCGGGGGTGGTTTCATATGTTTGTTTTTAGCCATAGGAAATATAATACATCATATTTAGTATGCTTGACAAGTATCTTGTTAATCAAGTAATATAGAAGGAGATAAAAATCAAGGAGAGAAATATGCTTTTTACAGGAATTGCTATCGGATTGTTTGTAGGGCTGGTCATTGTTGCCATTTCAGTGCCGCGCTAAGTTGAATATGCGGAAATCATCGATATCAAGGGTACACCAGAGAAA
>JBCDCD010000002.1:0-24894 GCA_039182445.1 Pseudomonadota bacterium
AAGCCACATTTGCAGAAGACGGCGAGACAAGCAATCTTTCTTTGGCCAATGCCAAAGCGCTTGGCGGCGTCACGATTTTAACAGGAACGGAAACACTAACGGGCAATAGTGGTTACTATAATGCAACAAATAATACTGCGAACGTCACCGGCAATGTTGTGATCAAGCGTGGTAAAAATTCTTTGGAAGGCCAAAAAGCAACCGTCAATCTGACGACAAATATTAGCCAAATCATTGGTGGTGACTCTCCCAATGAACGGGTTAAAGGAATTTTCTATCCTAAAGAAAATCAGGGGTCATAAATGGATCCTTTTTTTCTTCAATGGATAGCGCTTATCGGTATTTTCTTATTGGCTCTGGCATCTCCTGGACCTGATTTTGTGGTGATCGTGCGCAACTCGCTTGTGTATTCACGATTGGCTGGAACCCTTACAGCCTTTGGTTTTGCAATGGGCGTGATGATCCATGTAAGCTATGTTTTATTGGGCTTAGCGGCGATTATAGCCGAATCTGTCCTGCTCTTTAATATCATCAAAGTCGCCGGTGCTTTTTACCTACTTTATATGGGTATTCAGGCCATTCGATCCAAGGGACACAACCCTGATATAAAAACAGGTAATAAGAAAAACAGATCGCTAATTGAATTTTTTATCAATGGGTTTTTGACGAATTTGCTAAACCCGAAAGCAACAATTTTTTTCTTAGCGGTGTTCTCGCAATTCATTTCAATCGATACGACAATCATTGAGAAACTCGTTCTTGCCGGCACTTGCATTTTTATGACTTTCTTATGGTTTAGCTTTGTCGCACTAACTTTATCACTGCCTGCGATCCGTCAGAAATTTTTGAACGCCTCACTGTGGATAGACCGTTTTTGCGGCGTCGCGCTCATTGGCTTATGCTTTAAGCTCTTGGTTTCAACAGCGGAGAAAGCATAATGACACCGCCAAATTTAAAAGCTGTGCCTAAGGGTTTGAGCGCTCATCATCTCTCCAAAAGCTATAAAAAGCGCCCTGTTTTGCATGATGTCAGTCTTGAGATTAAGCGCGGTGAAGCGGTGGCGTTGCTTGGCCCCAATGGAGCGGGGAAAACAACCTCTTTTTATATTATGACGGGTTTGATTGCCCCCAATAGCGGACAAGTAATGCTTGATGGCCAAGATATCACGCAGCTTCCGATGTATCGCCGGGCGCGTTTGGGCATTGGATATTTACCGCAAGAAGCCTCTATCTTTCGTGGACTAAATACCGAAGAAAATATTCGCGCGGTTCTTGAATCACAGGATATGCGCAAACAAAAACAAAAGCATTTGCTCGAAGAGCTTTTGGTTGAATTTTCAATCTCTCATTTGCGCCATACGCCCGCAACAGCGCTATCTGGTGGAGAGCGCCGCCGATTAGAGATTGCGCGCGCGCTCGCAAGCCGTCCGCAATTTATGTTGCTCGATGAGCCGCTTGCTGGGATTGATCCGATTGCGATTGGTGAAATTCGTACGCTTATTACGCACTTAAAAGATAAGGGCATTGGCGTACTCATTACCGATCACAATGTCCGTGATTGTCTAGATATCGTTGACCGCGCTTATATTCTTCATGATGGTCATGTCCTCATGAGCGGTACGCCGGATGAAATCATCGCCAGCGATGATGTGAAGCGTGTCTATCTCGGCGACAGCTTTATCCGATAAAACGCTCTTTTTCACTTATCATTTAGAGTGCGCATGATACAATTTTATCATGAATGAAATTTCCCAACGGCTTGATCTAAAACAATCCCAAAACCTTGTGATGACACCGCAATTGCAACAAGCGATTAAGCTGTTGCAGCTCAATAACCTAGAGATTTCGGAGCTTGTGGAAGAAGAACTTGAGAAAAACCCGCTCTTAGAGAAAAAAGAAAATGAGCCGGATAGCGCGCAAGGGGCTGTTAGCGAGCCCCAAGAAGAGACCATCGGGGAAGATTTTGATGCAGGTTCGGCCATGGCAGATATTGGTAGTGGCGGTTCCAGCGGGTTCGATCGATTGAATAACGCCTTTGAAAATTCAATTCGCCAAGATGAAACGCTACGCGATCATCTCATTGAGCAATTGCAGGTGAAATTTACGGATCCGCGCGATCAAATGGTTGCTGCTTTAATGATCGACCAACTAGACGAAGCCGGATATTTGCGCGTTGATCCGAATGAACTCGCCGAACAATTAGGATGTTCTGAAGAGCGTGTGGATCGTCTTTTGAAAGATATGAAACAATTTGATCCTACCGGAATTTTTGCCCACGATCTAGAAGAATGCCTTGCGCTACAATTGGAAGAACAAGATAAGCTCGACGCACCGATGCAAAAGCTTTTGGAAAATTTAAAACTATTAGCAGATCACGATCATTCAAAATTAGCCGAAATTTGCGACGTAAACACCACATATTTGCAAGATATGATTGCTGATATAAAAAGCCTCAATCCCAAGCCTGCCGGGGATTTCGATCATCTTGTCGCCCAAACAATTGTGCCCGACGTTTTGATGAAACGCCTGCCGAAGAATCTAGGTGGCGGATGGCGTGTTGAGTTAAACAATGACACTTTGCCAAAAGTTTTGGTCAATCAAGAATATTATAAAGAAGTTTCAAAGGGTGCCGTTCAAAAAAAAGATAAAGAATATTTATCCAATCAATTATCATCGGCGAATTGGCTTGTCCGATCATTGGATCAACGCGCACAAACAATTTTAAAAGTGGCGAGTGAAATTGTTGAACAGCAAGACGCTTTTTTTAATTTCGGAATCGAATTTTTAAAACCGCTGACACTCAAAGATATTGCGACCGAAATTGATATGCATGAAAGCACCGTCAGTCGTGTCACCAATAACAAATATATCGGGACACCGCGGGGTTTGTTTGAATTAAAATATTTCTTCTCCACCGCGCTTGTGAGTGAAGACGGTATTTCTCATTCAGCCGAGAGCATCAAATCGCGTATTAAAGCGCTAACGGATGAGGAAGAAGCCACAGCCGTTCTATCAGATGACAAAATCGTTGCGATTTTAAAAGAAGAAGGTATTGATCTCGCCCGCCGTACTGTGGCCAAGTACCGCGAAGCCATGCATATCCCGTCATCAGTGCAACGTCGCAAGCAAAAGAAGAATCAGGCGAACTCGTAATCAGCTTTAGTCACCTCAACCGACTCATTGAGAAGATTATGGATATTGGTAACAGTATTCGGATTATCATCCGTGACAAAAATGCTCAAAGAGCCATTTTTCGAGAGGCGCTCTTCCATTTCAGGATGCCGATCCAGATAATCCTTTAATTTCGGCGGAATAATCTCATCCTGGGACAGTACGCGTACACGGTGACGGGTTAGCTCCCGCACGTGATCTTTAATCGATACGTAATGCGTACAGCCTAAAATGAGGCTATCCAGGCCTTTTTCGATGATTGGCGTGAGATAGTCGCCCAAAATGAGATCCATATACTGATCGCCGTTATTCTCAATCAGCGGCACCAGCAACGGCGTCGGCTGCCCGTAAATTGAGGCATGTGGGTTAATCTTTTCGATTTCCTCATCATATATTTTTGAGCCCACCGTATATTGCGTCGCAATAAGTCCTATTTGTGTCGCGCCAAGCTCAGTTGCCGCCTCCAAAGTCGGCACAATGACACCCAAAATCCGCTTTTCCGGATGCTGCTGGGGTAAATATTCACGCTGTAGCTGGCGAAGCGCCGTAACGCTCGCTGTGTTACACGCAATGACGATCAAATCACAATCTTGCTTATCGATGAGAAATTCCATCGCACTGCGGGTAAGATTGTAAATACTCTCCATCGAGCGGCCACCATAAGGAACATTAAGCGTATCACCCAGATACACGTAATCATAATCCGGCATCAATTTACGAATTGCGCGACCCACATACAGCCCCCCTTGGCCTGAATCGAAAATACCAATTTTTTTGGCTCTATGTGCTGATTTATCAGTCATTTTATGCGGTCTTATCTTCCCTTTTGGGTGCAAAATCGTTTATAATTATAGATACATCATCAGACGATGAAAACATAACCGCCACAATGCTTTTGGCCGTGGCTTCTTATAATTGAGGACATCATATGCAACTTTCTATCACCGGTAAACAAATGGATTTAGGCGACGCCCTGCGTCAGCACATTACCGATAAAATCGAAGATATTGATCAGAAATATTTTAACCGCGCCATTGAGGCGATCGTGACGCTTTCTCCCGAAGGGCACGCTTTTGTAAAAACACATATCTCTTTTCGTGTCGGCAAAGACATTATGGTGATGTCAGATGCTCAAGATACAGATCCTTATGCTTCTTTTGATGCGGCAGCAGAAAAAGTCGCCAAACAATTGCGCCGTTATAAAAAACGTTTGCGTGATCATCATGAGCGTTTGGAAGAAGAGCATTTCACGCCGGCGCAAAATTACGTTCTTTCGCCAGAGCCAGAAACAGCCGAAGAAGAAACAGAAAGCAAAGATCCAGTCGTTGTCGCAGAGATGATCACCAATATCCAAAAGATGAGTGTCTCCGAAGCGGTAATGCGTTTGGATCTATCCGGTGATAATGCGTTGTTATTCCGCAACCCCAATCACGATGGGCTGAATCTGGTTTATCGCCGTGCAGACGGCAATATTGGTTGGGTCGACCCCGAAGGAAATGAGAATGCGATGCCCATTCAGAAGGCAATGAATGGATAAATAATCCGACCTTACTTTATTAATTTCTTTATATAAAAAAGCCTTTTGTCACTCAGAAGGCTTTTTTTAATTCCGACAGAAAATTAATAGAAACTTTGTGAAAAACTTCACGAATAATCCTTGTAAAAAAAAGACAACAGGTATAATTAAAACGCATATTTTGGGATTTGAAAGGGGAAAGCAATGACCAATACAAAACAAGAATTACGTTTTGATTCTATTTTATTTGATATTCATGCGAACAGCATGAAGCATCTTCATCAGAAACTTGCTGATCATATTTCCCAACTTATTGGGACGCCAAAGCAGTCGATTTTGACGCATTTAACCGATGCTGAAAAAGAAGAGAATTCAGCGATTGGTAATGGCGTCGCGATTCCCCATATGCGCTTAGAGCGTCTGACGAAGCCAATGATTATTTTCGCAAAACTCGAAAAAGCGATTGATGAGAAAAGCGCCGATGGTATTCCCATCGATCTCGCATGTCTTGTTCTTTCACCGGACTATGAAGGCAATAAACATCTTCAACGTTTGGCGATGGTATCGCGTGCTTTCAAAAATGATAATTTTTGTCAATCATTGCGCGCAACAACCAGCTCAATGGAAGTTCGCCAAGTGATGCAGACAGCCAAAGAAGGGCGCCTCGCGGCCTAATCATAAAATTTTAGTGAACAGTAACGGGGAACAAATCGTTGATACGAATTGTTTCTAGCGCCATGTCGTACGAATCCATCACGGAAATGCGCGAGCCATCGGCAGCGTGCACAGCATAGTGTTCCTTGCCAGCGACAGAATTTTCATGGGGCTTAATATAGGCAACCTGATCAATACCGACATTCATAAAGTCTTGATGGCTAAGCGCCTTCAAAATTTCAACCTCATTATCTTTTTCTGCGTTATGATCCATGCAACATCCTCAAAAAACTATTATATCATATAAAGGGTGAACAGGGCCTTAAAATATCGATAAATATCAAAATGTACCGCTATTTATGGGGATTAGGCCCCGTTCAATGAAGCAAATGCTTCACCTATCTATTCGGTTATTCGCTGTCTTTGGTTTCAACATCGATGGCTTTTGCCGTCGTGCTTTTGCCATTCATCGATGTGCTCTTATCACCAGCGATTTCAATTTTTCGCGCTGAGGATTCCGGTTCCTGACGCTCCATATCAATATGGAGCAATCCGTTATCCATCGATGCACCGAGTACCTCAATACCATCTGCCAGCACAAAGCTACGCTGGAATTGCCGTGCCGCGATTCCACGATGCAGATAAATACGATCAGAATCACTGTCTTCTGATTGATGGCCGCGGATAATTAGTTGGTTTTTTTCAACCTCAACATCCAAGTCATCCATCGTAAACCCAGCAACCGCCAGCGTAATGCGCAGGCCGTTTTTATGTATTTGTTCGATGTTATAGGGGGGATACCCTTCGGATGCGTTTTTACGCATACGGTTAAAAGTTTCTTCGAAATGATCAAAGCCCAAGAAAAGTGGGCTATCAAATAATGATAGTCTTGTGTTCATACGATCTCCTCCATTGAGCGAGTTCTATGTTAAAAAGGCCCGCACCATGCAGCACCTTTACTCCATAATTTTAGTAAAAAAGGCTTAGAAATTCAAGAAAAATGAGATATCGCCGTGTTATTCCTTGATGAATCGACGACCGCAGTAATGACAAACCACTTCGTTTTTACCATCGAAACTATACCAAACTTGCGGGTGACCCAGTGGCCCGATACCCCCATCACAGACAACTTCATCAGTGTCTGCTGAGACCTTGATCACTTCGACTGCGTTTTTCGATTTTTTTGCCATCATGGGTGAAAAATTACTGTTTATTTTCTAATTTCAGATAAAATGACAGAGATAAAATTTTACCGCAAGTCTTTTCATGTCGATCATTTTTATTGATAATCAAATCGTTACAGCGAAGCCTGATCAGTATCTTACCCTCAACGTGGATACGGCAAAAACTCTGAAAAGCTGGAAAAATTCGCTTTTTAGCTTCGAATGGCTCACACCCGATGGGAAGATTCGCAGCGAAGCCGAAATGGCCGATACAGTACTGCAGCAATATCAAACTGTTAGAGAGCTGATCAATAAAGGAGATAGCTTGAAAAGACCGGTTTTGGGTGTAGGCTTAATTGATAATGTTGAGATCGGCTCTGGCAAAGATGTGTTTTTAACACTGGCTTCAGAGAATATCGACACCATCGAAGTTCATATCTCTAAAAAAGACCAAGATTTTTTTGAAAGTTTTAAATCATGAAAAACAATTATCACGAGACTGAAAAAGGCGGCATATTCTTTTACATCTTGTTTGCGATTGCTTTATTAGCCGCGCTGACATTTGCGATTAATCGTGACAATCGATCCAGCACATCAACTGTCACGACACAGCAAGCCAAACTCGCCGCACAGGAAATCTTAGAACAAAGCGAAATCGTCAAGACTGCTTTTCAAAAACTAATTCTACGCGGCTACCAGCCAACAGATATTAGTTTTGAGAATAACATCGTCGCCGGCTACACACTCAGCACATGCACGATTGATGATTGTAAGATTTTTGCCACCTCTGGCGGCGCCCTCAACTGGCTCTCAGCGGCGGCTATAGCCGCGAATGGCAATAATTGGATTTATTCGGGTGTCTCCGCCATTGAAGATAATGGCGCATCCGCGCAATATGATATTGTGATGATCTTGCCCAACGTCAATGATGAAGTTTGCCGAAACTTAAATTTGAATCTGGGTATTACATCCGCCCTTAGCGATCCTATCCCCGTGACGGATGATACAACGATTAGCATTCAACAGTTAAATGATACTTACCCGATCGCCGCATCCGCAAATGTGTTTGATGGTACAGATATTACAGGCAATGACGCGGTTTGTGTTCAAGTCGGCACAATGTCAGGAGCGCATACCGGAACAAATCAGCTTTTCTTTGTTCAAACAGTTTACGCCGGCTAAATTTTCCGCCAGCTTGTACCATCGCGCGTATCTTTAATTTCAATACCCATCGCGGTTAATTCATCCCGCACAGAATCGGCGGTTGTGAAGTCTTTGTTTTTCTTTGCTTGATTGCGTTGTTCAATTAACGCATCAATTTTCTCTTTAAGATCATCAGAAATTACAATGCCTGAATCAAACCATTTTTCCGCATCTTCTTGTAGAATGCCGAGTATCTCAGCAATACCAAGAAGGCCCTCTTTCAGCTCTTTTCCATCTTTTTCTTTCAGCATCTGATTAATCTCACTCAACACTTTCGGCGTATTAAGATCATCATTGAGTGCGTCCAAAACATTAGACGGGACAACCGCCTCATCAACATCTATATCTTTCAGATCTATGAATTTTTGATAAAGGCGATCTAATAATTTTTGCGCTTGGTGCACCACTTGATCTGACCAATCGAGCGGTTGACGATAATGCGCGCTTAATAAAGCCAATCGCAATACTTCGCCTTTATGATCCTTAATCAAATCATGCGCCAAGAGAACATTGCCGATCGATTTCGACATTTTCTCACCATTCACGGTGACAAAACCGTTATGCACCCAATATTTTGAGAAGGTTTCGGCCTCGCCATGACTGCCGTGGGCACAACAGCTTTGCGCAATTTCATTTTCATGATGCGGAAATTTTAAATCCGCGCCACCGCCATGAATATCAAAGGGCAACCCCAAATGTTTTTCCGCCATAGCCGAACATTCAATATGCCATCCCGGACGCCCGAACCCGAAAGGCGAATCCCAGCCTGGCTCATCTTCAGAACTTGGCTTCCATAGCACAAAATCGGCTGGATCTTTTTTATAGGGCGCCACCTCAACGCGTGCGCCAGCGATTTGTTCATCGCGCGAACGGCCCGACAAAACCACATAATTCGGGTTTGATGGTACGTTAAAAAGCACATGCCCTTCGGCTTCATAAGCATGACCACGATCGATCAGTTGCCCAATCTGATCAATCATTTCCTGAATATGTTCTGTTGCCTTTGGCTGTATATCTGGCGGCGCGACACCCAAAGACGCCATATCATCATTATAAATCTTTGTATATTTTTCAGTAATCTCACTGATTGGCACACCTTCTTTTTGTGCCGCAATCATGATTTTATCTTCGACATCCGTAATATTGGAAACATAAGTTACTTTTGGATAATGATGCCGCAAAAGCCTTGCCCAGCAATCAAAAACCACCGCCATCCGCGCGTTGCCAATATGGGCAAAATTATAAACTGTCGGCCCGCAAGCATAGAGACGGACATGCTTCGGATCGATGGGAACGAATTCTTCTTTTTCGCGTGATAGCGAATTGCTGAGTTTAATGGTCATCAATGTCTCTGTTGATCTTAATTTAAATGAAAGTATAGGATTTCGATAAAAATCCGCAAGTCATTTGAATTTTAAGCCTAATCAGATTATATAGGAGGACGATGAGCTTCGAATTTCCTTACTGGTACGATCTACATGTCCATTTCCGACAAGGCGATGATATGCAAGCCTATATTCAAGCCCATCTGGATATGAAATGCGCCGGTGCCTTGGCGATGCCGAACACTAAGCCTCCTATTTCCCGCGTTTTAGGGAACAATACTGAAGATTATTGGACGATTGAAGCCTATCGCAAAATGATTGGGAAAGCCGGTGGCGATCAATTTGAACATTTCATCGTACCACTTTACCTGACCAAAGAAACAACACCAGCCATGATTGAAGAAGGCGCCAAATCCGGCCTTCTACAAAGTTGTAAATATTATCCGCCGCATGGAACAACCAACGCCGATTTCGGTGCCCCTATGCAGCATTATATTGATACCGGTGTACTCCAAGCGATGTCTGACAATAATATTGTTCTCAATATCCATGGTGAACAACACGGGATGGAAGCGGCCGATTATTTCGATAAAGATAAAAATGCAGAAGATTATTTTTATAAAAACGTCATGCCACAATTGGTTGAAAAATTTCCTAATTTAAAAATAGCTTGCGAACATATTACAACAAAAACAGCTGCAAATTTTGTTCAACAAACATCGGATAATATTGCCGCAACGATTACGCCACAGCATTTGCTCTACACCGTTGGTGATTTATTAAAAGGCTGTAACTATCACCTCTATTGCCTACCACTTGTAAAATTTGAAGAGGATCGAAGTGCGTTATTGAATGCCATTCAATCCAACAATAAGGATAAGTTTTTTGCCGGCACAGACAGTGCCCCCCATCACGAGAAAGTCACGGAATGCGGCTGTGCCGCTGGCTGTTTTACCGGAGAGATCGCGCCACAGCTCTATGCACAGGCCTTTGATCTCAATGAAGGAAACAAAGATCAATTTGAAAAGTTTTTATGCCTGAACGGCCCTAAATTTTACGGAATCAAAACTTCCGAAAAACGTTTTACGCTGATAAAAAAAGAGACTGATGTTAAAGTGCTCAAAACCACCAATAAAGATATTATTCCGCTTCCCTTGGGAATGGGGCAATCAAAAATTCTGTGGTCTATAGAATAAATTATGTTCGATATACCAATTATCTATATTTTTATAGCCGCCTTTTTACTTATATTATTTTTTCTTTTTATTGCTTTTTTAAAAAAAGAAAAATTTCCTTATTACTCACGTGAAACTTTACTAACACCTGCCGAGTTAAAATTTTTTCATGTACTGCGATCAGTTGTTCGAGAAAAATACGCCATAGCGCCGAAAGTTCGATTGGCCGATATCATCAATTGCGATGATCGAGATTGGAAAAAAGGATATGGACCCAAAATATCCTCAAAGCACATCGATTTTGTTTTATATGATCCAGAAGACGCCCGAATTTTACTGACGATTGAGCTTGATGATAAATCGCACAATCTTCCGCATCGTAGAAAGAGAGACGCTTTCGTTAACAAAGCGTTAAAAACCTCGAATATTCCTTTGTTACGCGTTCCGGTACAAAAAGGATATGATCTTGCCGCGCTTGATAAAGAAATGAGGATTTTTCTCTAATATTTCGGACATCATCATGTCCCCTTATAAGGTGACATAAGCCTTAAAAAAGGTATTTATTTCAACCCATTACTATATTAAAATGAAATTTCTTGAGCCGAGTTCTCGGCTTAAATAGTAAGGTCTTCTTAATTGTTTTTTGATAAAATTTTAGGTTGGAATAGGTGAAAAACCAAAGAAAATAGGGGCGAAAACGTACGGTATATGTCGACATCCGATACCGCAAACAAACAGGCACAGATGGGCAAAAATCAAACACAGAAGGCGACCTCGAGAGCTGCGTCAACCAGCCGCTTTGAAAAATTTAAGTCGATTAATGCATCATCGGCGCAAATTTGGAAAAGCCGCTTAAGCTGGCGTATTGCTTTTGTTGTCTTCTTAACAATTCTGATTGTACAGGTCTCGATTCTATTTTTGACCATGCAGCAAGAGCGTATGTCTATCCTGAATGATATTCGTGAACTGGGCCGTTCCTCTATTGCCACAAGCCTTGAAACACCACGTGGTATTCTGACCTCTCCTATCACCAAAATCAAAGCAAATCGCCTTATTTCATCAACTTTGGTAGATGGTTTTTCTGTTTATTCCGCCGATTTACTCTATCTCGAAAGCTATGGTAGCCCTGTCACCTTGCCTGTGACCAGCCAATCCAGTCTTTCACAAAACAATCTATCGTCGGATGGAAATTACTATGAAGTGATTTATCGTCCAAGCGATCTACGTCGCCCCTACATTATCGCCGCTCGACTCAATTCGGATGGCCTGTACGATTCTCTTGTGAGCTACGTGCAACAAAGCGTTCTCATTATGCTCCTGCTCTCTGCCCTTGTTACCACTGTTTTGATGATCGCTTTAGGGCGTTGGCTTTTGGAACCTATCTTATTTATGCGACAAAATCTTCTGGCGGCGCAAAAAAATCCTGACAATCCAAAGATTCAAGCATCACCCTTCAACGACAAAGATGAAATTGGTGAGGCGATTGTAATCTCCCAAGAGCTTATCCGCAAAAACGCCGAGAACATGCAGCAGATTCGTTCAGCCGCTGAAGACAAAATTCATAAACTTGCTTATTACGACCAGCTCACTGGTTTGCCTAACCGAACTTTGTTTATTCAAAAGCTCACTGAGAATGCGCTCACTGAAGACGGCAAAGACACAAAACGCTTCGCCGTTGTGACGTTAGACTTAGATCACTTCAAAGATGTCAATGATTCCATGGGTCATAATGTTGGAGATGCTATTCTCCGCGGTGTTGCTAAACGCTTGCGTTCTTCTTTGCCACAAAGCGCGCTTGTTGCCCGTGTTGACGCCGATGAATTTGCCGTGACCATGCCGCTTGATTCGGAACTTATCACCTCGACCGACGTCGCTTCTAAGGTTGCTGATATTATTCGATCAGAGCCATTTAAAGTCTATAATGAGAATTTCCAAATCCGTACCTCAATCGGTGTCGCCACCTATCCCGATGATGGCACGGATCCCAATACCGTTCTGAAAAACTCTGATATTGCATTGAACCGCGCGAAAGAAGAAGGACGCGACCGCGTCAAAGAATACTCAGAAGACTTCGACCGCGCCGTGCAAATACGTTTCCAACTCTTACGCGACTTAAGAGATGCGCTTGAAAAAGACGAGCTCCGCATCTTCTACCAACCTCAATTTGATCTAGGCAGCGGCAATATTATCGGTGCCGAAGCCCTGATCCGTTGGTGGAAAAAAGACAACAGCAAGAATGGTGGCTCTTGGATTTCCCCGGGTGAGTTTATTCCGATTGCGGAGCAATCCGGCCTGATTGTCCCTATCGGTAAATGGGTGATGGAAGAAGCCTGCCGTACCGCCAAAAAATGGCACGAACAAGGAAAAGAAATTCGTATCGCGATTAACGTTTCTGGCGCCCAATTCTATCAAAGCGATCTCGTTGAACACACACGTCAATGTTTAAAAGAGACAGGTGTAAAACCGCATCTCGTCGAATTAGAAGTGACAGAAAGTGTCTTTATGGATGATATTAGTATTGCTGTGGAGACATTGAAACGCTTGCACGAGCTTGGTGTTGAGCTCGCCATTGATGATTTTGGAACAGGTTACTCGTCCCTTTCCTATTTACGTCAGTTCTCTATCGACCGCCTTAAAATTGACCAGTCCTTTATCCGCAACGCGCTGACCAACAACGATGATGCCGCTATCGCCCGCACAATCATCCGCTTGGGTCACTCCTTGAACCTAAAAGTTATTGCAGAAGGGGTGGAAACAAAAGAGCATGAAGTTTTCTTGGTTGAAGAAGGGTGTGACGAAGTCCAAGGCTTCCGTTATTCTAAGCCCGTCCCACAAGATCTATTCTGGGATTTCGCTACAAACTATAATGGTAATTTAGCCAGCTTCGATCAATAATCATCTTGTGCGTTGATCGTGCGCGTTTTATAAACGCGGTATGACAAAACCTCTTACATCTTCTCAAGCCAAGCCTCTAAATGGATCGCCAATGATCCCCGGCGACAAATCAATCTCGCATCGATCGATTATGTTGGGCGGCATCGCCACGGGAAAAACTACAATTCGTGGCCTCTTGGAAGGCGAAGATGTCATGGCAACGGCAGCTGCGATGCGTGCTATGGGAACCACCATTCAAAAGAATGATGATGGCACTTGGGAATGTGACGGTGTTGAAACTTTGCGACAACCAGACACAAAGCTTGATATGGGCAATAGCGGTACTTCCACACGCCTGTTAATGGGACTCATCGCGGGACATGATGTTTCTGCTGAACTAACGGGCGATGCGTCTTTAACAAAACGCCCAATGAATCGGGTGATTAAACCTCTTGAACAAATGGGTATTATCGTTCAAGCAAGCGAAGGTGGGCGGCTACCTCTTACAGTCAATGGTTCAAAAAATATAACACCGATTGAATATGAACTACCCGTCGCTTCCGCACAGGTGAAATCCTGTGTGTTATTGGCGGGGTTATCAGCACAAGGGACAACATCAGTTATTGAAACAATACCGACACGCGATCATACCGAAAATATGCTGCGTCATTTTGGCGTGACCCTGGATATTGAAGAGATCGACAATGCGCAAAAAATTTCTGTAAAAGGTGGACAATTGCTTAGAGGAACAACCATTATCGTCCCCAGTGACCCAAGCTCTGCGGCCTTTCCAGCTGTTGCCGCATGCTTGACCAAAGACTCTGACATCACCTTAAAAAATATTCTAATGAATGAGCGCCGTAGTGGTGTGTTTGAAACACTCATCGAAATGGGCGCCAATATAAAAATCGAAAATGAGCGGATTGAAGCCGGCGAAAAAGTCGCGGACCTTCATATAAGAGGGGATCAGCCATTAAAAGGCATTACCGTCCCAGAAGCCCGTGTTCCCAGCATGATTGATGAATTCCCTATTCTTGCTGTCGCCGCTTCTTGCGCCGAAGGCACAACCTATATGACAGGCCTTGCCGAATTGCGCGTTAAAGAAAGCGATCGTTTGTTGATGATAGCCGAAGGCCTTAAAGCTTGCGGCGTTAATTTGGAAATGGGTGAAGAAAGTTTAACCATACACGGAACAGGAACCGCGCCCAAAGGCGGCATCACCGTGCCCACAGAATTAGATCACCGTATCGCAATGAGCTTTCTTATTCTCGGATGTATTAGCAAAGAACCCATCACTGTCGATGACGGCACACCCATTCAAACCAGCTTTCCGAATTTTATCGATCTGATGAATGATCTTGGCGCTAATATCAGCGACTAATTTTTCGGTAAATCCTCGACACGTGTGCGCTGCCAGCTTTTTAACGGTCGAATATCTGGTGTCGTGGCGTGCGCAAAAACATAGGTGTCAACTACGAATCTCTCCTTGGTTTCTTCCTCGATAATAGTCGCCGTGTTATGTGGATACATCCCATCAAACACCATGCCGCGATAAGCAGGGCGCCCTACTTTATGAAACTTTAGCAAACCATCCTCTTGTAAGAATGTCAGATATTTCGTGCTATTAACCGTTTCATCAATACAATCGAGCTCATAATCCGATTGCTTTCGAATAGGTGCCTTGGGTAAATCATTGTCGGTCTTCGTGAGATACCCGGCATAGGTTTCCATCTTTACAATCGCTTGCGCGATTTTTTGGCGCTCTTCTTCGGCATTGGTCGAATCGGTCTTGAAAACGTTACGGACAACCTCCCATTGTTCAGGCGTAAACCAGGCATAGGTTTGTTCCGTGCAGCCATAGCCATGACAAAAGATAAATTGTTCTTTGGAAGCGTTCGGATCTGGATATTTGCCCAAATTTAGGCCGGCTGGTGACACGCAACCAATGAGGTGAAAGCACATAATGGTGGTAAAAAAGCACTTCATTGCTTTTATTTACCCCGCCTTCGCGCTAAATACAAATGGATGAATACGCATAAACCCATCATCATTGCCATAGACGGACCCGCCGCCAGCGGGAAGGGATCGTTGGCAAAGAAATTAGCCGAAAAACTCGATTATGATTTTTTGGACACCGGAGCGCTTTATCGCCGCGTTGCCCTTAAAGTGATTGAAAATAAGACCAATCCCAATGACGTAGACGGTGTGATAGACGCGGCAAATGCCTTAAAAGAAGAAATAAGCACCGCCTATGACGACAATAATCTGCGTAATGATCAAGTCGGCTCTACCGCTTCTGTGATCGCCCAAAACCAAGGGGTACGCGATGTTTTGTTCGATATTCAGCGTAATTTTGCCCAAAATGCCAAAAAAGGTGCTGTTTTAGACGGGCGTGATATTGGCACGGTGATCTGCCCAGAAGCCGATATTAAGCTATTTGTGACCGCTAGCGTCGAAAAAAGGGCTGAAAGACGCTTAAAAGAGTTGCAATCCCGGGGCAAAGACGTTACACATGCGCAAGTTTTGGCAGAAATGCAGGAACGGGACGATCGGGACGCTGTGCGTTTGGACAAACATTTAGCCCCTGATCACGATGTTACCATCATCGATACATCCGATATGACCCCCGAGGACGTTTTGGAAAATGCGATGACAATCATCACCACCCGCTCCTAATCCACACATTCTCTGTTAGAAAAAAGAATACAAAACGAAAATCAAAATTTTATAGGCGCAGACCGTCTCAATTTTGGTTTTGAAAAAACAATCAAATTTAATTTTAACAGGTTCAAAGTATTTTGGACTTACACTAGGCGCGATGAGTGAGCGTATATAAATACGTGAACGAAGCGCAACGCAGTGAAAGTGCAAAAGACGAAGAACATTAACTAGAAGGAAAAATCTTATGGCACAAGCTGCAAGACACTTACAAGACAGAGAAGAATCGAAGGAATTCGCACAGCTTCTCGAAAGCTCTTTAAAAGAACAGGCCAATGAAGGTTCTGTTGTTAAAGGTCGTATTATCGACATTCAAAACGACGCTGTTGTCGTTGATGTGGGTCTGAAATCAGAAGGCCGCATTGAAATGCGTGAATTTTCAACACCGGGTCAGGATCCTGAAATCCGCGTTGGTGATGAAGTGGACGTTTACGTTGAACGCATGGAAAACCGTCAGGGAGAAACTGTTCTCTCTCGTGAAAAAGCCCGCCGCGAAGAAGCATGGGTTGATCTTGAAAAATCACATAAAAATGAAGAGCGTGTGACCGGTACAATCTTTGGCCGCGTCAAAGGTGGCTTCACTGTTGATCTTGGTGGCGCCGTGGCGTTCTTGCCGGGCTCACAAGTTGATATCCGTCCGGTACGCGATGTGTCTCCATTGATGGACACACCGCAGCCTTTCATGATTTTGAAAATGGACCGCGCGCGCGGCAACATTGTTGTCTCACGTCGTGCCATCCTTGAAGAATCACGCGCTGAAGCAAAATCAGATCTTCTTGAAAATCTGAAAGAGGGTTGTGTTGTTCAAGGTATCGTGAAAAACATCACTGATTACGGTGCGTTTATCGATCTTGGTGGTGTTGACGGTCTGTTACACGTGACTGACATTTCATGGAAGCGTGTAAATCACCCCTCTGAAATGCTTCAGGTGGGTCAGTCTGTTGACGTTCAAATCATCAAGTACAACGAAGAAAACCAACGTATTTCTTTGGGTATGAAACAGCTTGAAACTGATCCTTGGGAAGGTGTTGAAGCGAAATATCCGCTCAAGACTGTTCTAAAAGGTGTTGTGACAAACATTACTGATTACGGTGCGTTTGTTGAGCTAGAAGACGGTATTGAAGGTCTTGTTCACGTTTCTGAAATGTCATGGACAAAGAAAAATGTGCATCCGGGAAAAATTATTTCTACATCAGAAGAAGTCAATGTCATGGTGTTGGAAATCGATATGGACAAGCGCCGCATTTCCTTGGGCATCAAGCAAACACAAGACAATCCATGGGAAGCGATTGCTGACAAGCACAAAGTTGATGATGAGCTTGAAGGCGAAATCAGCAACGTGACGGAGTTCGGTCTCTTTGTAGCGATCGACAGCGACATTGACGGCATGGTTCACATCTCAGACATCTCTTGGGAAGATCAAACTGAAGACGCTTTGAAACCTTACAAAAAAGGCGACAAGGTCAAAGTGAAGGTCCTTGAGATTGATCCTGAAAAAGAGCGTGTTGCTCTTGGTATCAAGCAACTCACAGACGATCCATTTGAAGGGGCGATGAAAGGCCTTGCCAAAGGTGCGATTGTTACATGTACGGTGACCAACGTGACAGCGTCTGCTGTTGAAGTCAGTGTGAATGAGCAAGTCACGGGCGTGATCAAGAAGGCTGATCTTTCTCGTGAACGTTCAGAGCAACGCACAGATCGCTTTGCCGTTGATGAGAAAGTCGATGCAAAAATCACTTCTGTTGATCACAAGAACCGCAAAGTTACCCTATCGATCAAAGCGCGCGAGATCGATGAAGACAAACAAGCATTGGAAGAGTTCGGCTCAACCGAATCTGGTGCTTCCTTGGGTGATATTTTGGGTGCTGCGTTGAATGACAGCAAGGATGGCGAAAAAGAGTAATTTTCGTTCCAAAATTCAAAAAATAAGCAAAATGGCCTGTTTCAAGCGAAAACAGGCCATTTTTTTACAAAAAATCGTGATATTTCAATGTTTTGCCTGCGGATTTTTCCCTGTTTTCCTTGACGCGGGCCTGATTTTCTGGGCATCATTAAATATAAGAAAAATTTTTTGATAATAATGACTTATCAAGACTGTGTACGATTTTTACGACACGATAACCGAAAAATGGTTAGGGAGAAAAAACCATGACAAAATCGGAACTCATACAAAAACTCGCTGAAAAGAATCCGCATCTGTTTTTGCGCGATATCGAAAAAATTGTCGAAACAGTTTTTGATGAAATCTCCGATGCCCTTGCCCAAGGCAACCGTGTTGAGCTTCGTGGCTTTGGTGCTTTTTCGATTAAACATCGTGATGCCCGCACAGGCCGCAACCCACGCACAGGGGAAACAGTTCAAGTTGAAGCGAAACGCCTACCTTTCTTTAAAACAGGAAAAGCCCTTCGTGAGCGTCTTAACGATGAGACTGACTCCAGCGATTCTTCTGATGACAGCAGCTCATCGGAAGATAATTTTTACCGCCCTTTCGCTGAACAATAAAATATTCTAATATCCGTTCATGTCTTTATTACGTTGGATTATTGCCTTCCCCATTATTGTGGGTGTCCTTATTTTTGCGCTCGCGCATCCTGACCTTGTTACCGTGACATGGAGTCCGCTCCACGATTCCTTTAAATTACCACTTTATTTTGTGGTGCTCATTTTTCTTGCGATTGGCTTCCTGCTTGGTGCCTTTATCGCATGGATTAATTTCCTGCCGGCCTTCTCCGAAAAACGTGCGTTAAAAAAACGTGTGAAGTCGCTTGAAAAAGATTTGAATGAATCAAAAGAAAAACTCATCGAAGCCTTAAGCAAAAAACGTGACGATGAAAATAGGACGCTGAGCTATGACGAATAACACACCGATCTTCTGCGCGGTTGATACGAATGATAAAAACAAGGCGTTGAAACTTTGTGGACATATCGCTGATTTGGATATCGGTATTAAATTAGGCTTAGAATTCTTCAATAGCTTCGGTCCACAGGGCGTCAAAGAAATACAAGATCAATACCCGAATACCCCAATTTTCCTTGATTTAAAATATCACGACATTCCCAATACGGTAGCTGGCGCTATTCGCGCGGTGACGAATATCGTACAACCCGCCTATCTCAATATTCACGCCGCGGGTGGACGTAGCATGATGACCGCCGCCAAGGAAGCCTGCCCCGATGGTGTAAAACTACTCGCGGTAACGATCCTCACCAGTCTCAATAAAGAAGAGATTACCGAAGTCGGTTATCAAAGCGATGTCAGCTTCCAAGTACAGCAAATGGCAAAACTAACAAAAGACTGCGGTTTGGATGGCGTCGTTTGCTCCTCTCACGAAATTGAAATCATCCGCATAAGCTGTGGTGAAGATTTTGCGCTGATGGTGCCGGGTATTCGCCCTGCCGGATCCGACAAAGGCGATCAGCAACGCACCATGACGCCCAAAGACGCGATGGATAAAGGCGCAACACATCTCGTGATTGGCCGCCCGATCACAAAAGCCAATGATCCGGCGCAAGCAGCCAAAGACATCCTTACTGCATTGTCATGACCAAAGTTAAAATTTGTGGGCTATCAACCCCCGAAACAATAACAGTCGCTATTGAAGAAAAGGCTGATTTTATCGGTTTTGTTTTTTACGAGCCCTCGCCCCGCTTTGTTGATATTGAAACAGCTAGTTATTTAGCATCTTTCGTTCCTGATTCTGTTCAAAAAGTTGGCTTGTTTGTTAATCCGTCCATGGATGACTTAGAAACTATTTTAAATGCCGTGCCTCTTAACACCCTACAATTGCATGGCGATGAAACGCCTGAACAATGCGCCGCGATAAAAGAAAAATTTGATCTGCCCCTTATCAAAGTCTTCGGTATTGAAAACAAAGACGATCTCAACGCAATCGATGCTTACAAAGACCATGTTGATTGGATCATGCTGGATGCCAAGCCGGAAGAGCTGCCTGGCGGCAATGGAGCAGCCTTCGATTGGTCGATTTTAGAAGGATTTGAGAGCCCATTACCCTGGATGCTAGCAGGCGGTTTAACGCCGGAGAATGTTCAGGACGCTATCCATAAGATCAAACCAACCGCTGTGGATGTCTCCAGCGGCGTGGAAAGCGAAAAAGGCGTCAAAGACGCGGATAAAATTCGGGCTTTTATTCGTGCCGTAAAACAGGCATAAAGACACCCATGAACACAAAACCCAATATAGAAGCCTTGCCGAATTCTTATCGTACAGGCCCGGACGAAGAGGGCCATTTCGGTATTTATGGTGGCAGATACGTTGCTGAAACGCTTATGCCGTTGATCCTTGAGGTTGAAAAAGCATGGCATACAGCGCGCGACGATAAAGATTTCTGGGAAGAATTTCATGCGTTGGCGCGCGATTATATTGGGCGCCCTTCACCACTTTACTATGCCAAAGCGACAACAGAGCATTTGGGCGGTGCCAAAGTTTACTTTAAACGCGATGAGCTCAACCATACAGGCGCACATAAAATCAATCACTGCCTCGGCCAGATATTGGTCGCGCGCCGTATGGGCAAAACAAAAATTATTGCCGAAACGGGGGCCGGACAACATGGTGTTGCAACCGCCACCGTCTGTGCGCTCTTTGATATGCCCTGTACTGTGTTTATGGGCGCGGAAGATATTGAACGACAAAAACCCAATGTCTTTCGCATGAAACTATTGGGCGTAGAAATTGTGCCTGTTACATCTGGTTCGGGTACCCTCAAGGACGCGATGAACGAAGCCTTACGTCATTGGGTCGCAAATGTTGAAGACACATATTATTTGATCGGTACCGTTGCCGGACCACACCCTTATCCGGAAATGGTACGCGATTTTCAATCCGTGATTGGTCAAGAAGTACGCTTACAAATGTCGGGCGCCGAAGGACGTACGCCCGATACATTGGTGGCGTGTATTGGTGGCGGCTCGAACGCAATGGGACTTTTCCATCCTTTCTTGGATGATCCGGATATCAATATCATCGGTGTTGAAGCTGGCGGGCACGGCGTGGATACCAACAAGCATGCGGCAAGCTTAGAAGGCGGTAACCCTGGCATCCTTCATGGGATGCGAAGCTATTTCCTACAAGACAGCGATGGCCAAATCCAAGAAGCGCATTCTATTTCCGCAGGACTGGATTATCCCGGTATTGGCCCTGAACATGCGTTTCTACATGATACAAAACGCGTACAGTACGTCTCCGTGACCGATGATGAAGCGATGGGAGGCTTTACCTTGATGGCAAAACTCGAAGGTATTATACCAGCCCTAGAACCCTCTCATGCTTTTGCCCATGTTGTGAAGATCGCACCAGAATTGCCGAAAGATCATATCATTGTAATGAATCTTTGCGGTCGCGGCGACAAAGATATTTTCACCGCCGCCGAAAAACTCGGAATCGAGATATAATCGTTGTAAATATTCATAATATCTATAAGAAGGTGTTATGGATACTATACAACAAATCGAGATTCAATTCGGGCAAGATCCAAAACTAAAATCATTTTTCGAATTCGCAGCAAAATTGCCTCCCGCATTTGAATGGACCAAGGTTACAGCTAAAAAAACATCACCCAAAACTGTAAAAAGACTTCGAAAAAAATTTGGTCAACCCTCGAAAACTAGGACACGTTATCGATATTTTGCGGAAAAGTATGGTGATGAATTATTAGAAATGGGAGTTTCATTTTACCAACTTGATAGAATGCTAGATCCGGGCATAAGGCCAAAATCTATTAGAGGGGAAACTCTGGATATCTCATTTGATCATATGCATAGTCTTTTTTTAGGTGGAAACAATGATCTTGATAATTTATGTTTAGTGCCAAATATATACAACCATTTCAAAAATGTTTTAGAAAAATTACAGTATCGAGAATCCCCTAGACTCACAGAAATTCTTACAATAATGCCTGTATATCATACTGAAACTAGAAGAAGATGGGGTGTTCCACTAATAAAAGGCGGATTTCAGGAACGAATTTCAAATAAAGGAATGACTTATGAGTCGCATTGAAAATAAATTTGCTAATCTTAAAGCACAGAATAAAAAAGCGCTGATTACTTTTATTACGGCGGGTGATCCAGATGCCCAAAAAAGCATGGACGTGATGAAGCAACTTCCAGATAACGGCGCAGACCTTATTGAAATCGGTATGCCCTTTACCGACCCGATGGCCGACGGCCCGGCGATTCAAGCCAGCAGCTTGCGCGCGCTTGCGAACGGTATGGATATGAAAGGCGTACTACAAATGGTGCGTGATTTCCGCACGGAAAATAATGAAACCCCGATTATCTTGATGGGATATTTTAATCCCGTTTATCAATATGGCTGCACTACTTTTGTCATAGAAGCGAAAGAAGCCGGGGTTGATGGTCTGATTATCGTCGACTTACCACCAGAGGAAGATAGTGAGCTGCGTCAACCCGCTCAAGAAGCTGGGCTGGACTTCATTAAGCTGCTTACCCCTACCACCAAAGGCGTACGCCTCAAAAAAGTATTAGAGAACGCCAGCGGCTTTTTGTATTACGTCTCTATTACGGGAGTAACAGGAACAAAATCCGCCGATATAAACGCTGTGGGACAGCATATTGCCAATATTAAATTGGAAACCGATTTACCCGTTGTTGTGGGATTTGGGATCAAAACACCGGGTGATGCCGCGAATATGAGCAAAATCGCTGATGGCGTTGTTGTTGGCTCGGCAATTGTCGATAACATGTTGGAAAATCAAGATAATACTGACATGCCAGCTATCATTAGCGAGCAAGTACAGTCATTAAAACAAGCAA
Organism: Pseudomonadota bacterium; assembly: GCA_039182445.1. GTDB lineage: Bacteria > Pseudomonadota > Alphaproteobacteria > Micavibrionales > Micavibrionaceae. The sequence continues at coordinate 22,594 of JBCDCD010000002.1, forward strand.
TATAGTTGCTTTTCCCTAACGAAATACTGTAAAAATACGACTGATTTAGGATAAAAATTATTGCTTGGTTTTGCTTTTTAAACAGGCGCAAGCAACGAAGAATATTTTAATATTTGAGGCGCGAAGCAACGCCTTTAAAAAGGAAAAGAAAGCAATAAGAAATGAATTGGCTGAATAACTTCATCAAACCTTCGATCAAGTCACTTGTCGGTGAACAAAAAGATGTGCCGGACAATTTGTGGCAAAAATGCCCATCTTGCGAAGGCATGCTTTTTCACAAAGAATTAAAAGCCAATAACAATGTTTGCTACCACTGTAATCATCATATGGCGATTCCGGTGAAAGAACGTCTACAGATCATGTTCGATGACGGACAATTCGACAAAGTGTCATTACCCAATGTCCCGCATGACCCACTCAAATTCAAAGACCGTAAAAAATATGCGGATCGTCTAAAAAGCACCAAAGAAAAAACTGGTGAAAAAGACGCCTTAATGATCGGTAAAGGAAAGATCGGCGGAGAAAACGCTGTGATTGCCGCTTTTAACTTCGCTTTTATGGGTGGCTCCATGGGAACCGCTGTCGGAGAAGGTATTGTTGCTGCCGCAGAAGAAGCGATTAAAACAAAATCGGCACTGATTGTTGTGCCGGCTTCAGGTGGCGCGCGTATGCAAGAAGGGATGCTCTCTCTCATGCAAATGCCGCGTACGATTATTGCGGTCGATATGGTGAAAGAAGAAGGACTTCCTTATATTGTGCTGCTTGCAAACCCAACAACAGGCGGCGTGAGTGCGTCTTTTGCGATGGTTGGTGATATTCATATTTCTGAACCAGGCGCGACCATTGGTTTTGCTGGCCGTCGCGTGATTGAAGAAACAGTGCGCGAAACACTACCTGCTGATTTCCAAACGGCCGAGTATCTTTTGGAGCACGGCATGGTCGATATGGTTGTCAGCCGCAAAGAATTAAATGCGACGATTGGCACGTTGCTCTCCTTGTTGATGAACACCAAAGGCACCTTATCAAAATCGAAAAACAAAAACGGCAAAGCCGACGAAATTGTTAGTAAAGCTGAAAAGCTGCTCGAAAAAAAGCCAGCCAATAATGGACAGCCAAAAGCAGCCACCCCTAAAGCAAAAAAAGCTGCTTAAGTAATATTGCCGCTCAAACTTCATAACAAAAGTGATGATCCTGTTTTAGAAAAAAAACTGGATGATGTCTTACAAAAGCTCTATGGCTTTTATGACCAAGAAATAGAGCTATCACTTGGCCGGATGGAACGTTTTCTTAAAAAGCTCGGCAACCCCCATCTTCATCTTCCGCCTGTTATTCATATTGCTGGCACTAACGGCAAAGGCTCAACGCTCGCCGCCTTACGCAGCCTTTTAATGGCTGATGGCTATGACGTACACGACATGACCTCGCCACATCTGGTGCATCCCACAGAACGTATTCGTCTCTGCGGCAAACCAATATCAACAGAAGCGCTTATCAATTTATTTGAAGAATGTTTGGCGATCAATAATGATGAACCCATTACTTTTTTTGAAATTTTTACAGCGGCCAGCTTCCTCGCCATGAGTCGTACACCCGCCGATTATGCGATTTTGGAAACAGGCATGGGCGGCCGTTTTGATGCCACCAATGTTGTTCCCCATCCGGCCTGTACGATCATCACAACAATCTCTTTTGATCATCAAGAATTTCTCGGTAACACCATTGATAAGATCGCTTTTGAAAAAGCAGGTATCATGAAAGTAAACGTACCATGCGTTATTGGCCATCAGACTTATCCCGAAGCGTATAAAGTTTTCCAAAAACAATCCAAAGCCTTATCCCCCGAAACCACAATTTATCAATGCGGTTCAGAATGGAAAATTGACCCACAAGAAAGTGGTGCAATATTCACGTGGAACGAAGAAATTTTTGATCTACCGCCAACAAATTTAGTGGGAAAGCATCAATGGCGTAATATCGGTGCAGCCTGTGCCGCGTATAAAATCATTACCGGATCAAAATGTAATGCCGATATTTTATCCCCACATCACCCCGAAAACCCATTGGGAACAATTTTTTGGCCAGGCCGCTTACAAAAACTTGAAAACACCAAATGGAATACGCAGCTCAAAGAAGGACAAGAGCTCTGGATTGATGGCGGTCATAATGAGAGTGCGGGCAAAGCACTCGCCGAACAAGCGCGTCTATGGCAAGAACAAGACGACAAGCCACTGACGATTATTTTGGCCATGGTTGATAGAAAAGATCCGATCAAATTCATCAAACCACTTCTTCCCTATGCCG
>JBCDCD010000003.1:0-19623 GCA_039182445.1 Pseudomonadota bacterium
AATCGCGCATGACAATTGTTGCCGTCGGTACGCCGTCTGTTATTGATCAAATTCGTCATCAATTAAGCCGTCTTGTCCCCGTTCATAATGTGATCGACCTCACCGAAATGGGCGAACATGTTGAGCGTGACCTAGCGCTTGTAAAAATCGCCGGATCAAAAGATGATCTAAAAAAAGCCAATGATATTGCCTCAAAATATGGTGCTACAATCATGGATGAAACAACCGAATCTTACGTTTTCCAATATGTTGAGGATCCAGAAAAGGTTGATGAGTTTTTAGAAGAAATCACGCCTTGCGGCATGAAAAATATAAGCCGTACGGGTGCCGCTGCGCTCTCCCGCGGGAAAGATCAAATCTAATGAGAAGAATACTTCCTTTATTTGCTGTCTTTTTATTGGTCGGCTGTATTACGCAAGCGCAAGCCGACCAGAAACTCGCCGATGGCTGCCAATCCGGCATAAAAGGGCTTTTAGAAAGCTCCGGGAAAAATATTAAAGAAGTAAAAACCATTCGCTATGCCAATGAAGAAAATAATGACGGCATGCATCGCCGCATTACCATCGAAGCTGTTGAGCAAGATGGCTGGTTAGAATTGGAAAAAGAATATAGCTGTCTTTTTATGCAAGAATGGGGGCTATTTAAAAGCTATCACCGCGCTGCACTCGCCCAAATTATTCTGGATGAAGAGTTGATTGGAAAAAAAGACGGTGTGATACACGGTGATGTTCAAACTTATTTAAAACTCGTTGAGTCAATTGATCAACGCATGCATCAGTAACCGATGGAAAAATTTACTTTTAAAGGATCTCAAGGCGATGAACTCGCAGCACGCTATGATGCGCCTTCAGGCGAAGCGATTGGCTATGCTCTTTTTGCGCATTGTTTTACTTGTAGTAAGGATATTTTTGCTGCGAGCAATATCGCCAAATCCTTGAATAAAAATAATATTGCCGTCGTCCGTTTTGACTTCACAGGCCTTGGTGGCAGTGATGGTGATTTCTCGAACACAAATTTTTCGTCCAATGTACAGGACTTGATTGCCGCAGCAGATCATATGCGCGAAAATTTAAAAGCGCCAGAACTTCTCATTGGTCATTCCCTTGGTGGATCCGCTGTTCTGGCTGCGTCAAAACATATCCCTGAAGCCAAAGCGGTTGCCACCATCGGTTCCCCCAGTGATGTGGAACATGTCGCACATAATTTTAAAGAACATCGTGATGAAATCCTTGAAAAAGGAGAAGCTGAAGTTTCCCTCGTGGGTCGTCCTTTTAAAATTAAAAAACAATTTATCGAAGATATTGAAAAACAAAAACTAACAGATGACATTGCGCATTTAAAAAAAGCGCTGATGATTCTCCATGCACCGCTCGATAGCATTGTCGGCATTGAAAACGCAGGAGAAATATTCAAAGCAGCGAAACACCCCAAAAGCTATATTTCCCTTGATACAGCGGACCATTTATTGTCTAAAAAAGATGATGCTTTATATGCTGGTGACGTTATATCGAACTGGGCAAGCCGCTACATGGAAGTGGCATAAAAATTTTTCATTAATGACATTTTAAAAAAGAGGAAAAGAAAATGGCAAAAACAAATGTAACCCCGCTTCAGGCAGCACAGCCTGAAAACAAAACATCAATGCGCGTTTATTACGATAGCGATTGTGATGTAAATCTAATAAAGAACAAGAAAGTTGTTGTGATTGGTTATGGCTCACAAGGTCACGCTCATGCGGCAAATCTAAAAGACAGTGGCGCAAAAGATGTGCGCATTGCACTCCGTCCAGAAAGTTCCACCAATAAAAAAGCCGAAGCAGCTGGTTTTGAAACAATGGATGTCACCGAAGCGGCGAAATGGGCTGATGTGATGATGATGGCAACGCCGGATGAATTGCAACGTGACATTTACTACGATCATCTTCATGACAACATGCAAGAAGGCGCGGCCTTAATGTTCGCGCATGGTCTTAATGTTCACTTTAATTTGATCGAACCACGCGCTGATCTTGATATTCTCATGGTTGCGCCAAAAGGCCCCGGCCATACGGTTCGCGGTGAATACCAAAAAGGTGGTGGTGTGCCCTGCTTGATCGCTGTTCATCAAGACGCGACAGGCAATGCACAAGATATTGGTTTGTCTTATGCGTCTGCAATTGGCGGTGGCCGCTCCGGTATCATAGAAACATCATTCCGCGAAGAATGTGAAACCGATCTCTTCGGTGAACAAGTTGTTCTTTGTGGCGGTTTGTGCGAGCTCATCAAAAACGGTTTTGAAACATTGGTCGAAGCTGGCTATGCACCAGAAATGGCATACTTCGAATGTTTACACGAAGTGAAGCTCATTGTTGACCTCATGTATGAAGGTGGCATGGCCAATATGCGCTACTCTATTTCTAATACAGCTGAATATGGTGACTATGTCACGGGTCCGCGTATGGTGACCGAAGAAACCAAAGAAGAAATGCGCCGCGTCTTGGATGATATTCAATCTGGCCGTTTTGTTCGTGACTGGATGCAAGAATGTAAAGCGGGTCAACCAAGTTTTAAAGCAACCCGTCGTCGCAACGCCGAACATCAAATCGAAGAAGTTGGTGAACGCCTCCGTTCGATGATGCCATGGATTGCGAAAAACCAATTGGTTGATAAAGAGAAAAACTAAAATCTCTCAAATACAGAATTAAAGAATGCCGCTTATCAAAATTGATTGCGGCATTTTTTATGACTCAAAATGAGTGAAACTTGTATTTTCTTGTTATGAATTTAGTCCTAAATAATTGATATGATTGAATATGTCAAAATTGTTTCACGTGAAACACTAAAATTAGGGTTGAATCGATAAATCGAGAATTTGGCTTTGCAACTCAACATTCAATTCACGCTCCGAAACGCGGATTTGATCAATTTCCAAATTAATCAATTCGCCTTCATCGGTGAATTCGGCACTAACGCTTGTTTGCGTTGCGGTTGTTTCCGTGTAGGAAATGCTTGCTGATAAACTTGTTGCTTGCGCGTTGATTTGTACATTTTCAGCATTTGGATTTTCAGGACCATCAATATCCGTGAGCAATACGTTTTGCGGCGCACGGCTGTTCAGGTAATCAAGATAATCTTGCAACTGGTCCGCAAGCGCCCTCGCCGCCTGAAGCTGTTCAATCGCCTCAGCACTAATACCAACATCATCAATAATTTGTTGTTCTTGATTGCTAAACTCTGATGGCGCTGAAGTTGGCGGCGGACGTCCTGATGACACACCGATACGGGCTTGTTGAGATTGCGTTTGAATTTCAATAGAGCGTTGTTGATACGACGTAATCGTCGCATTGACTTCAATGGTCATGGTTTGAGTTTCCTTCTCAAATATATATCGTGAATCGACATCCTATCGATTTATTCAATTTCCATTATATCACAAGATTCGTTAATATATTGGAAATAATTCTAAGAGTATCCATATATGACCTCTGACCATTTAAATAAGCCGCTTTTAGGTGTTGGCTATGCCCTAAGCGCGGGATTGATGCTGGCGACAATGAACATGTGCGCCAAGCTTTTGACTGATATTTTCAATCCGATTGAGATTACTTTTTATCGAAATATCGTTTCAATATTTTTCCTGATCTCACTGGTTTTTTTATGGAAGAAAATATCACTGCTCTATAAAACCAAGCGTCCTTATGCCCAACTGATACGCGCGGTCGTCGGCTCTACTGGAATGTTTTTTTGTATCTGGGCTGTCCTCATTATGCCGTTAAGTGTTGCCACCGCTTTTATTTTCACAGCACCGTTATTCGTCACCCTTCTCTCACCTCTTATCCTTAAAGAAAAAGTTGGTATCATACGAATAGTTTCTACCTTTATCGGATTTAGTGGCGTTTTACTTATTGCTCAGCCAGAAACAATAAGTGAGCCATGGATGATATTGGTTGGCCTTGCTGCTGGATTCTTTAATGGCTGGGTTGCTATTTGCCTGCGGTGGTTGGGATCAAGCGAACATACGGTGACGACGAATTTTTACTTCTTTTTGTATGGAACAATTATGACTGTGCTGTTGTTTCCTTTCAGCGGTATCAGTGTTCCACCCGTTGAATCCTATACCATTATTCTTGGACTCGGGATTGCTGGATTAGCCTCACTTATACTGAAAACCCAAGGATTCCGCTATGGCCCGGCGAGCTTAATAAGCCCGATCAGCTATACGATGATTATTTGGGCTGTGCTTTTTGATTATATCTTCTGGCAAACGACACCGACGATTTATACGCTCTTAGGCAGCAGTGTTATTATCGGAAGTAATCTTTTTATTATCTGGCGTGAGCACAGAAAAAATCAGGAACACTTAATAGAGGCGTAAGCCGTTTTGATCGAACGCGCCGACATAACGATTGGTATGCCAATCTTTTAATAAAAACGATCCGTATTCTTTTTGATCGGTAATACCGTAAACCGTATCCACGGTTTGCATGACACGGCGTTTATCCAAACCAGAGAGATGGTAGAAGTTAGGTCCAACCACGAGTACGGGCAAATGACTATGCCCTTTTGTTTGATCCATGATGATGTTGGCTTTATAAAAGCCGTTCATTAAAACCATAGGATCGCGCTGCGATGTCCAATCTTCAACATACCAATTTTCATTTTCCCATTGAGGAATTTGTTCATGACGCAAATTCTCAACATAAGGGCGAAATGGCTCATGATGATTTCTTGGTTGCTGAAAAAAAGGCCAACTTTGCCAACGAGCAAAATCCCCCGGAAAGACCTCTTTTGAGGCCGTACGATCGCGATAATCCGCCATTGCTGGCATGCTAAGCAAAAGCGCAAAAAACAGTAAAAAAACAGAAAATTTATTCATTGAAATCAATATCTTATAGTGGGTAAGACGGCCTTAACTCTTTCTATGATACACTATAAATATGATTAGTGCCATTACAACTGCATTATCGGGATTAACCAAGGCCAGCGAGCAAGTTGAAAGAAGCGCGGCCAATATTGCGGGTGCGCAACAGCCAGACCGTATTATTGAAGATATCATCGATATTAAGCAGGCCGAAATCAGTTATAAAGCGAACATCAAGACCATTCAGGTCGCGGATGATTTAACGCGCGAGCTCATCAATAGCTTTGATCGCGAAGTTTAAAACCTCATCAATATTTTAAGGCAATATTTCTTTGGCATCCCAGTCAAAGCATTTTCCCGTTTGTGTTTCATCAACTTGATCAATCACTTTGAGTAGGTAATCGGTTGATTGTTCGGCAGTGAACAGTTTGCCTTCGGGCACATTGCCTTGGAATGGTTTGGAGAGACCCGTATCCACTGTACCGGGGTGAAGGCCAACAATAGTCGCTTTTTTATTACGGCGCCCGACTTCGATGGCCGCGTTTTTAATCAGCATGTTCAGCGCCGCTTTGGAAGCGCGATAAGCATACCAGCCACCCATCTGATTGTCCGAGATACTTCCAACCCGAGCCGAGAGCGCACAGAAGACATTGCGTGTATCGCGATCCATTTTCGGCAAGAAATGTTTCATCACAAGGGCGGGTCCATGGGTGTTCGTGGCAAAAACCTTTTGAAAATTATCAAGATCAATATCACGCAAGCTTTTTTCCGGTTGTGTGTTGTCATCATGGAGCATGCCAGTCGCACATATAATTAAATGAATTTTGTAGGAAAGAGAGTCTGCTATTTCTTGAACGCGCGCTTCATCGGTCATGTCAAACGATTGCCATTCAGCCTTCTCAGGAATAGAAGACGGTTTTGAGCGCGATAAAAGAAGCAGCTTGTCGATTTTAGGGTGATCGGCAAGATGATTGGTAAAGACCTGGCCGATACCGCCGCTGGCGCCGATAATCACGACATTGATGTTTGAGTCAAAAGAGGTTAAATAATCAGTCATTATGCAAGAGTATAGTAAGAATATTGATGTTCACGAAGCGCATTCGTTAATTCAGAGTAAAAAAGTTACATTAATTGATGTGCGGGAGAAAGAAGAAACCGATGCGGCGTTCATTGAAGGCGCGCAGCTTGCACCTTTAAGTGATTTGGTGATGACGATCAATAACTGTGAGATCGATAAAGACAAGCCGGTTTTATTCTATTGTTTAAAAGGCGGACGCAGCAAGCAAGCCGGAGAATTTCTCGCCGAAAATCTATTGCGCGATGTCGAGATTCTGAATATGGCGGGTGGAATCAAACAATGGGTTGAAGAAGGTTATACGGTTGTAACACCGGATTAACCCCAAGAAGAAACCCGCAGTCTTGTGACTGCGGGCTCTGTGGTGGGGAAACTTTATTTTATCCGTTTGCTGCTTTTCTATCTACATTAGGAGGGGTTGGCGTTCTCGAAACATCGGCGCGGATAGTTACACCTGCACCGCCTGCTCTTGTCTCAAATACGCGCCCAAGAGTTTTTGTTGCTTTTGCATTTGCCGCATGCATGTCTTTAAGCATCTCAGTATAATTTTTAATGGCCCCTTTGGCTTCACCCAACCATAATCTAGCAGCACCAGCGCCTTCAATTTCACCAAGAATGAGACCATTACCAGCTTGTTGCATCACATCAATACGCAAAAATTTTGCGCTTATTACTTCTGGAGGGAGTTGGCTTCTAATGTAATCAACAAACTGGATTATATTTGGATCTATATCTTTTTTGGGTTTAGGAATATCTTGACCGCCAAAATTTCCGTGCGCAATATGTGACGGCCCTGTTGGGCGTTCAACATAATGAGCTTTGCCATTAATGAATACAGCCGATGTTTCCAAGTTATCGACATATTCTTGTAAAAGAAAACGTCCATCATGCGTGTTTTCTAAACGCATATATTCCGCCATCGCTTCGATAAATGCTTCTTTATCTTCGTAAGTAGTTGTCACCTGATGCGCATCATCGTTTGCAGCTTGTTGACGGGGCTCAGTAACGGTAATGACAATTTTTCCTGTGTCTCGATCAACATCAATAAAGCGAAGACCTTTTGCTAAAGCGCTCGTTGATGGTTTAATTACCCAATTGTCACATTCAGAAGAAACTAATTTAGAATAAATATTTTCTGCTGCACTACGACGGCTAACAGGATTGTCACGAATACCATCTTTTTGAAACGAAATAACAGTTGTGGGTATAATTTTTACACCTAAGTCTTCTAGTTTCTTAAGATAATCTGATTTATTTGAAAGCCACTTAATTGTTCGGTCATCAAGTGTTGTCGTAACAACTCGTCCCGCTCTACGCTGCTTTCTGATTTGATCGTTAATTTCATCCAGAATAGCCGAATAAGTTGTGAAATTTGTTAAACTACCGCGCATATTACGGGTGTCAACGATATCAATCTGTGTCCAATCTACTTTATTCGATGCCGTCTGAAGATCGCCAGAGAAGTCGGCATGTATAACACTCCAGCCTTCTGCTCTCAATTTATCAGCCAAAGCTTGAGTATCAGGCATATCACCCTCACCCATCGTCGGCATTAATATTGTTGGCGTTTTCTTTGTCATGTTAATCTAAAAAACTAAAATCTACTTCCTGTAATTTTTCACCAAATGGGGGTATAACCCCTACATTGTCCCATGCAACATCAAATAAAGCTTTCATTCCACCGGCTAAATCGGCATTTTTTAAAATCGTTACTTTGACATCACTACCAGAAAAATCTACAAATCCTAATTTATCTCCATATATATATATCGACTGATCATGGTTGACTTCTAAGTCTTCAGGAAACCAACGATGCACAGCATAAAAACTACTTATTAACTTTTCATTTCCATCTTCCGCAAAAATGCGCATTGAAAAATTATCTTTTACATCAATCATGCGTTTCGCATGATTTTTAAACCACTCAACACTTACAAAGTTTAACCAGTTTTCCGGACGGGCATTATAAAGACGTATTTCTCCACCCTGGCCACTTGCAAAACTGTAAGTGTCATCCATCAAAAGTACGAGGCCATCCTTGCCTACATATTGATGAACTTTCTCTACTTCCCACTTCACACCATCGTTGTCTGTAAACGCAATTCCTTCGCGTTCATAAAAGCGTTGTATCTCAGCATTGCGTGACATTGATATGTCGCTTTGCCCGCTTTCAATTTTGGAGAGCGTATTCGCCGCAATCCCCAAATGTTCGGCCACATGGCCTTGCGGTACATCAAGCATAGCGCGCGCTGCCCGCATTTGTGTCGGTGTAATCATTGTTTCTTTCCCCAGGCTTTTTACTTATTTACCGTAAAATTAACCGCTTGTTAAATAATTACAAGCTTCTTATACATATGAAAAATTGTCAATGCAAGGGATTTTTTCAATATTTTACAGAAAAAATGTCCTTCTGGGGAAAATTCTTCACTTTTTTAACGATTTGTTAATCTTTTTTCTTTACATATGGTGCATGCTTAATTATTATGAAAAACATATAAATGGATTACCAAGCAATTTTAGAGCCGTAACAGTTCCGATATTTGCAACGAACAAGGACAATATAGTAGTTTGTGAAGGTACTATGGACATGAAAACAGACGAACAAGAGATATGCATCCTTGATGTCAAAGAGCTCTACGATGCGGCTTATGACCTCAAAGCGCTGAATCCTGAGAAAGAAGAAGCTTTTCTCCTATTGATGGCTGAGGCCGTTCAGCTGGATATGGCCTATCGTCGCCAATTAACCAAGAATAACAAGTTCTCGTCCGCCCCCAAACCCAAGGAGGATGTATCCTCCCCCCATAAGGACAGCCAGGTAGCGTAACGCCCCTTAACGATACGCTCATACAATCTGAAAACATCGGCTTTCTCCCCCAAGCCGATGTTTTTAGTAGAATAGCTAAAATTTGACATAAATTGAGATAGAAAAGAAGTGCGATTCTGCCTCTTTCGCGATATACTATAAAGGATAGTTCATTTCCTATCGTCCATTTTTATTCGCCATTCCAAAAGTAATATTATGAAAAAATTCTACCTTCTGACTGTCTGTATTCTTGGTTTCACCATGGGTCAAGCCTATGCCGAAAGCTTCTTCGTCAGCGATTTATTTTACCCTGAAGAAGAGAAGCTTGTTGAAGTGAGCGCCGTTGGCGAAGGCGCCCTACCCGCTATTGAGGAAACTATTGAAGACAATAATATGCTCGATGCCAATGTTGTGACAACAGAAGAACTCGTCGCCGAAACCGTTACAGAAGAACAAATGGCCGAAGCGGCCGCCGAAGAAGAAAAACAAGAAATGCCCCGTCCACCACAAGTGAATGTTCAAGATGTGACTATTAAAGAGGTGGAAGAGGAAAAGGCCGAAGAATTATCCCCTATGGATGTTTCGATGGTGGATGCCACTGAAGAAATAGCCGCGGAGCTTGGTGCTAGTACACATCCGCAATTGGATCTAACACCCGATAAATCAGAGATGATCAAGTTAGGTGCCGACGCCGCCAGTGTGATTGTTGGTAACCCTAATCATATAAGTGTCTTATTAGACACACCGGACACAATTATTGTTGTTCCTCGTGCACCAGGTGCTAGTCATTTCACCGTGATCGGTGAGGACGGCAAGGTATTGATGCAACGCCATGTGGTTGTGGCCGCGCCGAAAGACAAATATGTGCGCATCAGACGCAGCTGTACCGCTGGCGACCGCAATTGCCAGCCGACCAGTGTTTATTATTGCCCGAATATGTGTCACGAAGTTCAGGATAATTCGACACAGCCGCGCTAAACTCCCGTTCTAATGAGGATTGCCTTCGATCCCGTATCATCGTATCTTTATTGAAATATTATAAAGATGCGATGATCTTATCATGAACAAAAACTCTCTCTTTCTCTCCTTAAGCGCTGTTTTACTCCTTGCCGGTTGTGCCTCAAGTGACTATAGCAATGAAGACCGTAGTGCTATTTACAGCTCGAACGAATATTTGCCCAAAACTAAGGCCATACCAAGAAGCACGGAAGCGTCCTTAGCCGCCGCCAATAAAGCCGGCGATAAGCAAGAAGCACTCGCTATCTTACAAAAAATCTATGTCGATAATCCGAAAGATCCGGTTGTTGCGGTGCGCTATGGTCGCCTTCTGCGTGAAGATGATCAAATTAAAGCTGCTGAAAAAGTCTTACAGCCTTATACAGGCGGTAAAAATGCGAATGACCTCGCACTCACCGAAATGGCGATGACACAAATAGCCTTGGGTAATTTCCCGGCGGCACAAACTTACGCTGAAAAAGCTTTAAAACTGAATGACAAAAATGCACGTTCTCATTTGGCGCTCGGCACAGCATTAGATGCGCAAAAAGAACATCAAAAAGCCGAAGTAGCTTTTCGCAATGGTATGAAACATTGGAAGGGTGATCCGACACCAATCATGAACAACCTTGCACTTAACCTTGCCTCGCAAGGGCATTTACAAGAAGCACTCTCATTGATTGAAAAAGCGTTAGACAAAAATCCAAACCGTTTAGATTTAGAGCGTAACCGCAGAATTATCGCGACATTATTGGAGTCAACCGGACCACGCGCCCCTGCCCCAGCGAAAAAGCCAACGTCTTAGTTCAATAATAAGCCGAGCTCTTGAGTTCTAGCGGCGATTTTAGGATTTTCATCAGCTAATTGGCCTAAAACATACTCCATTAAATCTTCTGCAGTCTTAGCATTTTTGTGAACATCAAAAGGAACAGTCACATCGGCATATTGCGCATAGTTTTTTGCTCGATAGGCCAAGAGCTCTTTAAATTGTTGGCGCAGCTCTTCTTTATTCTCGGGCCTCTTAACGTCTCCCCAACAAACAGGCTTAGGACCTTGTTCAAAATCAGCCAAGAGACCATCAAGCGCTTTTTCTTGTTCTTCCAGACTTGCTTCGAGATAAATAACAAGCCCAGATTGCGCAATTTGATCCATTGGTTGTTGATGTAAAAATGTACTACCCGTTAAATCAAGAATTGCGTTTGACTCATTGGCGTTGTCATTCATAACAGCCGCTTCGGCATCTAGAAACTTTTGTTGGCGTTCTTCAAAACCTTCTGTCCATGGCATACCAAAAAATATGCCCATTCTTTCTGCTTCATCTTTTCCTTCGATATCTTTAATGAGATCGCTCATTGCAGGAGACTGACCAATTAAGCCGTCAAAATCTATTCGATCCATACCTAAAGATTGTGCAAGACGCGTTGACCAATGGGTTTTCCCGATATTCGACATACCAACAAAAACGACGTTAGGCTCTTCTCCAAAAAGAATTGAAACGGCATCTTTAAAAGCTTGTATAAGATTTACATCAGTCATGTAGTTAACATAACTATATATCGTGGTGTGTCAACCTATATTATCCGCCAACGCCCGCTTGGGAAGCCTGGATACCGGCCGGGCCCAATATCACGATAAAGAGCGCGGGTAAGAAGAAAAGGATCATCGGCACGGTGAGTTTTGGCGGTAAAGACGCCGCCTTTTGCTCTGCCTTGGCCATACGAATATCACGAAGGTCTAAGGAGATTGTCCTTAAGGCTTGCGAGACCGACGTACCATATTGCTCAGCTTGGATGAGTGCCGTGGCAAAAGATTTACCAAAGCCACCCACACGCTTCCCGAAATCAGAGAGTGCCGCACGACGGTCATTCAACATTGCCATTTCAGCACTCAAGATACCCAATTCTTCTGCGAGTATCGGTGAGTGATCGGAAACTTCTTCCGCGACACGTTCGACCGCTTGTTCCAAACCAATACCGCCTTGCACACAGATGAGCATCATATCCAACGCATCAGGAAAGGTGATACCTAATTCTTGTTGGCGTTTTTGTGCGGTGTTTTTCACAAGTACGCGTGGCAAGAAAAAGCCAATAACAATGGCGCCTAAATACATGAGTAGCTCAACCGTTTGAGAGATTTCTTTTTCACTTTGCGTCGTTACCAGCAAAGCAACGCCCAATAATATAAGCGGTAAGACAATCTGTGCCACGAAGTAAAAAATCGGCGCCATCGGATCACGAATACCCGCCTGAAGTAGCATAATACGGACCTTTTCACCCATTTCCCCGGCAAGCTGTTGCACCTTAAAGAGAGCCGCCATGGAGTCACGCCCCGAAAGCGTTTTATCAACTTTTGCCGAATCATTGGTTTTGGCCGATTCAAACAACGCTTTTTTCTGCTTATCGATCGTTTCGCGGTAATGTGATTTTTTATCGGAACGATTCAAAATAGGAATCACAAAAGCAGCAAAGGAAATTGCCGCGGCGGCGGCACTTGCGAGAACGATAAGAAAGTCGGTATTAATTTCCATGATATTACACCTTAAAGTTAATCATTTGTCGCATAATAAGAACACCAATACCCATCCAGATGACAGCGCCATATGCCAATGTTTTGCCCGTTGATGTTGTATAGAGAACTTCGAGATATTCGCCGTTCAAGAAATAAAGCGCCAATGTCACAAGACACGGAAGTGATGCAATAATCGCTGCCGACGCTTTTGCTTCGGATGACAACGCCACCACTTTACGACGTAGCTTAAAGCGCGCACGAATAACACCCGCAAGGTTTTGTAGCACCTCTGAAAGACTTGATCCTGTTTGCGTTTGAATAGCAATGGCGGTTGCAAACATTTGCATTTCTGCCAGCGGCATGCGCTTTGCGGCGTTTAAAACGGCCTCTGGTAGCGGCACACCAATCTTTTGCTGTTCATAGATACGTTCCATTTCTTCGCCCATAGGACCCTCAAATTCGGTCGCGACCATACGTATCGCTTCACCAACAGGCATACCAGCTTTAAGCATCCGCATCATCGATTCAAGGGCATCAGGGAAGTCTTTCATAAACGCTTTTTGGCGACGCTTGGTTTTAAATTTAACAAACCAGCGTGGAAAACCGAAAAAACCGATAATAACAAACATGACTTTGACAAAAACAGAGAGACCCATCATTTGCGCCAGGAAATAAAAGACAACGGCGCTGACGACAGAAAAAATCCAGAACTGCGCAACGCTCATATTCATACCCGATTGCGCAAGAGAATCAGAGAGGGATTTTTTCTTTCCTTCTTTTTGACTTTCGTCTTCTTTGAGTTTTTTGGCGAGATCAGAGCGGCGCTGATCCTGCGCGCTCACTTTACCCTTTTTGTTATCAACAAAAGAGCTTTTCCCCTGAACTGTTTTTAAGAGATGTTTTTTACGTTGCTTTTGTTGATGAATAAAAAGGAAGGCTGTTACCAAAACAACAACAAGAATAAGCGATCCAAATACCAAAACCATATTCATCTTTATCCATATGCCTCTTCCATTGCATCAAGAACAAGATTTTCGACCCCAAACTGGCGTGCTTTATCCCAAAACTTAGGGCGCATACCACTTGATTGTAATTCTGTAATGAGATTGCCCTCTTCATCTTCACCCAAGAACTCGAGCTTGAAGAGATCTTGCATGGTGACAACATCGCCTTCCATACCCGTGATCTCAGAGATGTGAGTGACTTTACGTGATCCGTCACGCAGGCGTTGTACCTGAATAATCACATTGACTGCGGCGGAGATTTGCTCGCGCACTGCCACAATAGGAAGATTAAGACCACCCATTGCAATCATATTTTCCATACGCGAGAGAGCCTCACGCGGATTGTTGGCGTGAACGGTACCCATAGAGCCATCGTGACCAGTATTCATTGCTTGCAATAGATCAAACGCTTCAGGGCCACGCACCTCACCGACGATGATCCGTTCCGGACGCATACGCAGACAGTTTTTAACGAGGTCCCGCATGGTGACTTCACCAACACCTTCTAAGTTCGGCGGGCGTGTTTCGAGACGCACAACATGCGGTTGTTGTAATTGTAATTCACAAGCATCTTCACAGGTCACAATACGTTCGCCCTGTTCGATGTAACGCGTCAAACAGTTCAACATCGTTGTTTTACCAGAGCCGGTACCACCAGAAACCAAAACATTCACACGGCAACGCCCCACCGCCATGATCAGTTTTGCGGCGCTTGGCGTCATTGATCCAAATTCAAGAAGTTTTTCGAGTGTTAGTTTATCCTTCGTAAACTTACGAATGGTCATACAGGCGCCATCCACCGCGAGTGGCGGAATAATAACATTCACACGCGAACCATCTGGTAAACGCGCGTCACAAATCGGGCTCGCTTCATCGACACGACGGCCGATGGCACCCACAATACGCTGACAGATGGTAATCAGGTGTTGATTGTCACGGAATTGAACATTCGATTTTTCAATCTTACCATTCAATTCAATATAGATCGTGTTCGGCCCATTGATCATGATATCGGCAATACCATCCATCTCCAGTAATTCTTCGAGTGGGCCAAAGCCGAGCATGTCATCGGAACATTCTTTAGCAATCTTCTGAAGTTCTGTTGGCGTGAGATCCAAATTACGGAAGCGCGCAATTTCCTCTACGGCTGAGCTAACTTCTTCCCGCGCCTCTTCAGATTTCATGCGGGCGAGTGCTTTGAGATCAATACCATCGCGTAAATCGAGCCATATACGATTACGAGCACGCTGTAGACGCAAAGTTGTTGCGTTATTCTCTGCATCATCTGGGTGTTCATCACCATCCTCATCGTCAATGAGAATTGGATCATCATCCATACTTTTTACTTTTTTCGGCTCTTCCGAATCAGACTCTGCTGGAGCAGTTTCTTGGACTTCCGGAACCGCCTCAACTTTTTGTTCAACTTCTACGACAGGTTCAGGTGCAGCAGGTTGTTCCGGTTCCTGTATAACAGGCTCAGGTTCAGGCGCCGGTTTTGGTTTTGGCGGCTCCGGTTTTTCTACTTGAACAGGCTCAACCGGTTCAGTTACTGGTGTCGGCTTTATTTCCGCTTTTGGCTTTTCCGGTAAATCAAGATCAAGGGGCTCAACAGGCTTTTTAGGCTTTGGTGGCGCTTCTTTAACTGGGGCTGGCGGTGTTTCAGACACAGCTGGCGGGGCTATATCTTGCTGCTCAGCAGGCTTTGGCGACGGTTTTGTGGGTGTCGCCTTCTTTTTCGGAACAATTGGTGTAGAGCCTTTTTTACCAAACATATCTTATCCCTTCTTAATCAATCCCAAAATGTTATCGATCAAATTGGGTGATCCATTGTCGTTTTCAGCCGATTTTTTCACTGGATTCAAAACACGTTGCGCCAGTGGCAAAATCATATTGATAATGGCGTGTCCATTTTTATCTTGTGTCAATTTCTTGCCTTCATTCTCAGCGCTTACAAATAATTTGGAATCATAAGGAATGACAACTTCCGGCTTTGTTTCTAATACAGCTTGGATGTCTTTTGCTGGCACTTCTTTACCTGGCACCATACCCACCATATTGACAACAAGATCGACTTGTTCGGTTTCACCACCTTGAAGTGTTTTAATTTCACTCATCAGTGTTTTGGTATACCGCAGTGCCGGTAATGTTGGTGTTGTCACGAGAACAATTTCGTGCGCCTTATTCACTACTGTTCTTTTTAAAGAAGGAATAGCATCAGAGAGGTCAACAATAACGACAGGATATGTTTGCATCACAAAATCAATGAGGTCTTCATATTGTTGCGCATGCACGGAAACCTCGAGCATCGCATCCGCGCCCGTGGCCAATACCGTTAATTTTTCATTCGCCTGATGTAACATTCTTTTCAATGTATCCCAGTCTTGGTTTGATGCGGCTTTCACAGCCTCATGCATGTTTGCCGACGGTTCAAACCCCATTCCAACCCCCAAAGATGACCACCCACCAGCGGCATCCATAAGGAAAACTTTATGCCCCATATTTTCTGATAAGCCCCAGGCTAGTCCCTGAGTTAGAGAAGATGTTCCAACTCCTCCTTTGGCACCCATAACGGCGATAAGACGGCTACCGCTTGTACCAAGTTGTTCAATAAGCGTTGCCGCAATAATTTCTTTCAACGTATCAAGTGGTACAGGACGCACAAGATAATCACTAACGCCCATTGATGTTAGGCTACGATATAAATCAACATCGTTTACTGGGCCAATAACGATAGCGTTCGTTGTTTCTTCACAATAGGTTGATAGCTCCGCGAGCTGTTCAACAAAACTATCATCTGTTGTATCTGTTTCGACAATGATGAGATCGGGAGAGGTTGCTTCGTGATAACTTTGTATCGCTGTTTGGGCATCCCCTTCTTCCACGCTGATACTGACACGCGCAAAACGCCAATCATCAACAAGCGACCGCGCCGCTTCTATAGTCTCCGGATCCTTTAAAAATAAATGAACCGAAGATGTCGGTAGTAGTATTTTCGTTTCAGTCATACTTGATCAGTGTGCCCCTCTCGCGTAATTCTTACGGAATGATCAATATCTAATTTGGTTATTTAAGATATCCTTCTTCTAAGAACCCTTTCATTTTAAACGAAAAAAATTAACGACTAATTACCAATTCTTTCATTTGTTTCAACGCCTTGGATTGGTGTTTTTGGTACACCCGCCATATGTGGCTCTGTGACTATTGATTCACGGCGTCCATCACGTTCACCCATATCTGATTTACCATATAAATCTGATGGATTGCTGATTTGCTTGGCAAACATGGTTTCAACACCACAACCAAAGCGATATTCTTCAATGAAGCGGCCCGTTTGATAATCATGTAATCCCGGTGTCTTTCCACAATCAGCCGGCGCCATGGCCTTTAATGTGTCGTAGGAAACAACCAACATTGGATCACCGTTCGGTACCGGCATAGTATTGGTATAAATCGTATCAATCCCTTTGGCGCGCAATTTACTTTCAACCATTTTGAGTTTCTTACCGGCACTATATTTACCAAAAGAGCGTGATTTCGGATTATAGGTCATTGTCAAATCCATCGGCCCATTGGCATGTTTTGTATAATGATCCACCATCATTGCGATTGTTGAATCGTTAATGGAAGCAGCTGGAATTTGATCGATGACGGTTTCTTCAGCAACACGCAATGGTTCATAATTCATCATGGAAGGTGTGTGTTGTTCAGCACAAGCCGTAATTCCAAGAACAGCTATAAGACAAAGTGATTTAAAAATATTATTCATGATAGTCCTTCCTTAATCGAGCATGTAGCCAAAGCCATTCATGCTGTTCATTAAGTCTTCAGGCGCTTTATCACCATAGACCTTCTGGATATTGTTTTGAAAAACGCCAGAGGCTTTACTCGGTTGCCTGAAAGCAGGCTGTTTTGGCGGTAATGTAATTTGTTGAGACGGCGTTTTCGGCGTTGGTGTCATTGGGATTGGCGTATCTTCAAAAGAAATAGGCTCAATAGGCAGATCTTTAATGCTAATAGGCTTCTCAAAATCGCTGACTTTCATTGCACTGAAGGTTTGCACTGGCGCATCCGCTGCCACAGGTGCGGCAGCCGTTGATACGGCCTTTGGTTCGGCAAATGGGGCAACCGTGTAAGGCGTAATCATCACAAGAAGTTCTGTTTCATTTCTTTGGAATGTATCTGATTTGATTAAGTCACCCACAACCGGCACATCAGACGCACCAGGAATACCTGAGAGGCCAGAAATAGAGTCAGATTGAATCAAACCTGCAATCATGAGTGTGCCACCACTTGGAAGTTCAACTGTTGTCTCAGCGCGACGGACATTAAAGGTTGGCACATTAATACCATTTAACTGCAAGTTACGATCAAATGTTGCCGTTGAAACCTCGGTTGTCAGCTGCATACTGATACGCTGCTCTGACATCACAACGGGACGGAAGTTCAACGACACACCGAAAGGACGGAATTCGTATACAAGATTACCATTTTCATCGATCTGTGTCGGTATGGGGAATTCACCCCCGGCAAGGAAGCCAGCCTGTTCACCAGATATAGCCGTTAAGTTTGGTTCCGCCAATGTATTGACGATACCTTCTTGTTCTAATGCACTAATGTTCAGATTAAGTGGCCCAAAACCACCAGAGTTATAACTTAAGAGAGCATTGGCAAACTGAAGCGGTGCTGTCAGCGCAAGATTTTCATTTGTATTGATCCCTAGATCAGATCCTGGAATGGTTCCACCATCAAGACCAACACCAAGGTCTTTCAAAGCGCTACGTGACACTTCAACAATCTTAACGCGGAGCATCACTTGTTGTTCACCACGAATACCGAGCATATTCACAACGATTTGGTCGACAGCTGTCCCAGAAACGCCCTGAATTTCACCAGCGTAATTTCCAACAAGATTTGTGATCTTGTTCGCAACAGCCGGCGTTGAAACATCTCCTGTAAGAACAACCTGATCATTCAGGGCTTTAATATTCACATCTTCATTTGGATATAATTCACGCACAACAGAACTAATTTTATCTGTATCCATACTCACATGAACATTGAGTTTTTTCAAAACGTCGCCATTTTCATCCAACACCATAATGTTGGTATCACCGAGGGCAGAGCCAACAATGTAGAGGCGATCATTCTTCACTGCCATAACATCAATAATGGATGGATCAGCGACAAGAACATCAGAAACGGAACCTTCTAACTTTACAATTTCAGCTTTGCCTAATGTTAGATCAATACCAGGGGCACGGGCATCTTCAATGAGACCGATGACAGACTTACTCGCATCAACTGTTTTTGTTGAACCAATTGTGAAACCGGTTACACAAAAAACGAAGAGCGTTAAAAGAAGTATTTTGTTTACAATATTACTCATTGGAGTCCTCCCCAAGCGCTGCCGGATCATTTATTATTATTGGGCGCTGATTTTCCGGTGATTGTTGTACGTCAAAAGTCACGCCTTCCGATGGCTGCGCATTTCTCGCTTGTATTTCTTGTAATTGGCTACCGCTATAGACGCGCACACCAGAGGAGCTTTCCTGCATCTGTGAGAGCTTCGTCAGCACCTTACTCATGGTCACGTCTGTTGTGGTTTGATCATCCGCTGTTTCGCCTTGATCACCAATGCTGCGTAACGCGATCCCAATATCGCCCATTTCAAGAGAGAGGAGAAGTGCTTCCGCTTGCTTTGGTGTTACTTCTAAAGTCAGCGTTGCCGTCTTTGAGCTTTTCTTGCTTGATTTTTTCTTACTACCGTCCTCTTCAGCCTCATCAACGGCTTTGACATCATCTTTATCGATGGCAAGAACGCGAACATTCTCAATAATTGTTTCTGTGGCGTATCGATTCACAACCGATTGCGCATCTGGATTATTGCGCGTATTTACACGCACACGATAGGTCAAAAGAACATCAATATAATCACCAGGACGAATAAGACGGTCTGCCAAGGTATAAGATTTTACCGAGATACCAACCGCGCGCATGCCTTTATCAACATTCGCAGAAAGGAACGCGCCTTTATCTTCTTCAGTGAAAACGTTTTTATGAACAGGCTGGCCCGCCGCAAGAGAGCGTAATGTTTTACCACTAATCGCATCCATTGTGCTTTGCTCACCATCGCGCTTAATCGCACCAGGGAACAGCGCTTCTTCCGGCCATGCTTGCCATCTGAAGTCACCTTCTTTGATCTCGTGTCCAACGGGCAGTGCTTTTGCAGCGACAAGGACTTCCGTGCTTGCCACAGGTACTGCTTCCTTATCACCACCACTTAAGGCAGCTTGCACCATAAGCGCCACGAGAATGGCAACGACAAAGCCGCCAATAAGAACAATGATGATATTACGATTATTACTATTCATGACTTAATTATCCTATTGTTGTTGTGG
>JBCDCD010000004.1:0-17683 GCA_039182445.1 Pseudomonadota bacterium
AGATCATCAATCCATCGGCAAAGGTTCCGGTGTTGATATTATCACGATCGCCGGAGCTCATGCGCGGTGGCAACATACCGGCGGTGATTGACGTCATATCAATCAATGCTGAAGCATCCGGTGTTGCGGTGCCGATACCAATTCGACCACTTTCACTTATTGTCATCCGTGTTTGATTTGAAGTTGTTCCGATCGAAGTGGTTTGGAAATTGAGGTTAGTACCTCGTGCAGAGTCTGTCATATTTTCCGCCGCTTCAGCAAATATTGAGGAATTTGTTCCAGAGCTGTAATCAGTTGCTCCATAACCAAAAAATGAAATTGTTCCTATTCTATCACCCATAGTTAAAGCAGTTGGTGTAACAGCTGTTCCGTTTGCCGCCCTTAGGCTTAGATTAGCCCCATTACCATAGCCATCAATTATTGCCCTAGTTGCACTTCCATCTGCTGCTGCAAGCCTTAATACTGTTCCTGTTGCGGCACTTCCTGTTAAGGTAGATAAAGCGCCCGCATTTTCTGAAATCGTCAATCGTACATCAGGAGTTATCGTACCAATACCCACACGGTTATTGACGCTGTCGAGGAAGAGAAGGTTATCCGTATTATCAAATAAGAGTGTTGCGGCGTTGGTGTCCATGTCGATGGTGGTGTTCGCATCAAGCTCCATCGCATCGACAAATTGTGCCCAGTCAAGCGAATCATTGGCAATACCCGAACTAAAGGCGGACCAGCTTGGTGATCCTTGGTCACAATCATCAGCAAACTCGAGTTGGTTCGATGTATCGTTATACCGGATACAACCATAATCGGTATCCGTACCATTATCGACTTGATCGATCATCAATTTACCACCAACAAGCGCGAGAGTGTCTTCTTCATCCACATCGGAGCTTTCCTGATCACCGAAGAAGAAGGCGGCTGTTTGGTTTGATGTCACTCGTGGCAGTGTCGCAGTCGATGCATTACCGAGACCAAACCCTACAGAATAGTTACCAACATCAGCAGTCGCATCATTTGTTTGGGCAACGCCTGTTCCGACTT
Source organism: Pseudomonadota bacterium (assembly GCA_039182445.1). GTDB lineage: Bacteria > Pseudomonadota > Alphaproteobacteria > Micavibrionales > Micavibrionaceae. The sequence continues at coordinate 1,039 of JBCDCD010000004.1, forward strand.
GTACCTCACGGCCAAATGCTGTCGCGTTAAAACCACTAGCCTGAGTGGTCGCTCCCATTGCTGTCGAATTATTACCGCTTGCAACTGCGGAAGACCCAATTGCGCTTGAACTTACACCGCTGGCAGTACTATTTATGCCTAATACTGAGGAAAAATTACCGCTCGCTACGGACGAAAATCCACTAGCAAAAGAGTAGTTTCCGCTGGCTTGTATATTTAAACCGTAAGCGAATGTATTCAAACCTATATTTGCATCTTCCCAAGCGTCATCAAATGTAAATGAATTATTTATTTCACCACCGCGGAAAGCGCCTTTATTAGGATCATAAAATGCGCGTGTACCAGCTCCATCAAGCCCAGCTGCTGTTGAATTTGATCCTGTGTCAATGACATGGAAATTCTCGCGTGTGATGTGCGTTGTGTTGTCGGTCCACAGCCCGCCAAGCGATCCGCCCGGTGTACAGTTCAGGCCGTCTTCGTCACAATATTCGGTCGCACCGACTTGTCCGGCAACATCAAGCATCAAAGTAAGGCTGGCCGCTGTATCACCAATGACCAAATCACCAGCGGAAGTCAGGCGCATTCTTTCAGAACTATCTGCTCTTGTTGTATTATCTGATGATGTAAAGGTTATAGCTGTTGGCACAACTTCATCTGATACGGCACCATCAATGACGGGTACAATACCAGCACGATATTCATATGTGTCGCCGTCGTATCCATACCATCGAATAGATCCTATTGGATCATTAGCTTGCACGGCTGTCGGCGCAATTGCTGTTCCACGCGAACGAAAAAAATCTACATCAGCTTTTGTTGTAGGGGTGTCATTCGAGCTACCGATTGAAAAGTCAACGGGATTGTTGTCATCATAAAATTGAACATGGGGACTCGTTCCGTCTAGGGTGACTATACTGTCATGTCCTACCAAAAGCTCACCCATATCTGTAATGCGCATACTTTCCGTACCGTCATTGGTAAACACAATCGCATCAGGGGAGCCGTCATTGTTTAGGTCGACATCAATCGAGGTGTCGTTGTCCGTGTCTTGGATGCGATCCCCTGTGCCGGAAGCCACAGCTCTTAGGGCTGTCCAGTCACCGGGACCGGCAAAATCACAAATTTCTAATGAGTCACCGGCGGCAGCCAAGCGCAACGCGCCTTGTTTCGCTGCCGAACAAGCGGTTCCGGAATCATTAGAGAGAAGGAGTGAGCCACCTTCGAGGGCAAGAACGTTAGTCGCGGTGATATCTTCACCTTGTTGATCACCGAAGAAAATCGCCATTGTTTCGTTACCGGTTATTTCCGGCAATGTTGCTGTAGAAGCATCACCAAGCCCTATGCCAAAGCTGTAATCACCAGTTGCCGTTACTTCTCGCCCTATTGCAGTGCTATAAGTTCCAGCAGCCGTGTTTCCTCGGCCAAAAGCTGTGCTGAAGTCTCCCTGCGCGATTGTCGCATTCCCAAAAGCCGTGCTTTCTTGTCCACTTGCTGTTGTAAAGCTTCCTAAAGCAACGGAATAGTCTCCTGAGGCTACTGTTCCAATACCAAGTGATGTCGCAACATCGCCATCTGCTTCGGCGTTTCTACCCCAAGCAAGAGAGTTAACACCTACACGCGCGTCTTCCCAAGCATCGTCACCACCAAAAATTCTTCCACCGCGAAACGCGCCTTTATCGGGGTCATAGAAGCTGTAAGTGCCATCACCGTCGAGGCCGGCGGTGGTTGATCCGGCGGCGAGGCCTGTATCCAAGATGTGGAAATTCTCGCGCGTGATGTGCGTGGCGTTATCTGTCCAGAGACCGGCTCCCGGTGGTGTGATGTTCTGCCAGTCCGGAACGCCCGGTGTACCGGCGTTATATTGATAGCGGTTGAGGGGAGTATCAAAGACATCAAGACCTGTCGCAGGATTGGTAATCGCGTTCTTTTCTAAAGTTGTTAGTCTGGGTCCTAAAATACCGGCTGTGGTTGAATTTACTTGTAAAACTGCGGAGGCGTCCGTCACGACGCTTTCCCCAAGACCAAAGCGGCCATCTGCTGTCATGGATAAGCGTGGATTCCCAAAGCTATTGTCAGCAACAAGCTGGAATAAAGTGGCATTATCGGCACCGTCGCCCGTGGTTCGGAATTCATAGGAATCCCCTGTAGAGGCGGCGCCTCTGTGGAACTTTATGTGAACACGATTATTTGTATCATCTTCCCGGCCTATGAAGGCACTTCCAATAGGAATATCAAATCGGTTAAAAGTTGTGCCGTCTCCTAACTCCAAAGCCACATCTGGTGTGTTTGTATTGATACCAACGAAATTATTAACACTATCGAGGAAGAGAAGGTTATCTGTATCATCAAATAAGAGTGTTGCGGCGTTGGTGTCCATATCGATGGTGGTGTTGGCATCAAGTTCCATCGCATCGACAAATTGTGCCCAGTCAAGGGAGTCATCGGCAATACCCGAACTAAACGCGGACCAGCTTGGGACGGCTTGATCACAATCATCAGCAAATTCTAACGTATTGGATGTGTCATTATACCGGATACAACCATAATCCGTGTCGGTGCCATTATCGACCGCATCGATCATCAATTTACCACCGACAAGCGCGAGGGTATTTTCTTCATCAACATCGGAGCTTTCCTGATCATCGAAGAAGAAGGCTGCTGTCTGGTTTGATGTCACTCGTGGCAGTGTCGCTGTTGAGGGGTTACCTAGACCAAAACCGAAAGAGTAATTTCCTGAATCAGCGTTGGCATCCGTTGTTTCACCAAAGCCACCATCACCTATATCAACTTCATTTCCGAAGGCCATGGCATTGAAGCCCGTAACATTACTATTGGTTGCCAAAGCAGCAGCTCTGCTTCCATCAACTTGGTTTCCGTTACCGATAGAGACAGCGCCATTTCCTTGCACGACATGACTTTGACCCAAAGCGATAGCGGAAATAGCCGTAGCCGAGATATTGTTGTTGCTTCCCATGATACCGGCGGAGGCGCCATCATTGACATTATTATCGCCGAAGGTTGCACTATTATTTCCGCTTGCTGTGTTTAAATTACCACTGACGAAACTGCCATCTCCGGTTGTGGAGTTATCATCCCCTGTAACAAAGGAATTATCACCAACAGCGCCAAGTTGATTACCAAACGCCGCACTATTTGCGCCGGAGGCATAGGCATTTGTTCCCCAAGTAATCGTATCAGATCCAATATTTGTATCTGTACCGTAGAAAGCTGAGGTTGTTGTCCCACCTCTTAACGCTGTTTTATTAGGGGCATAAAAAACTTCTGTTCCCGCAACGTTAAATCCAGCAGTCGTTGATGTTTCGCCTGTATCAATAATGTGGAAATTTTCACGCGTGATGTGGGTTGTGTTGTCTGTCCAGAGACCCGCGCCGGGTGGCGTGATGTTCTGCCAGTCCGGCACACCCGGTGTTCCGGCGTTATATTGATAGCGGTTCAGGTCCGTATCAAAAACATAAAGACCGGTGGCAGGATTAACAATCGCGTTTTTCTGAACCGTGCTCAGGCGCGGCCCGAGAATACCAGCAGTGGTTGTTGTGATATCCAAAAGCGCCGAAGCATCTGGAGCTGCTGTACCGATACCAACATTATTACCCGAGGCATCAACAAATAATGTATTCGTATCAACCACGAGATCATCGACCAATGTTGTGACGCCGGTGACATCCAATGTTGTCCCGACAGTGAGATCTGCGGTCATGTTAACCGCACCCAGCGGATCAATTGTCATGACTTCATTGCCATCGGTATCAAAGCGAATGGTGTCATCATCGCCGCCGCCTTCATCAACTTGTACCAATGTGTCGCCATCATCATCGGAAAGCTCTAAGGCGCTTCCCGCATCTGTTGCGAAAGATTTCCAAACCAGTCCGTCAAAATAATCGGTGGTGAGGGTCGTGGTGTTATAAATAGTGAGACCTTCGGCCGGCGAACCAATGCCATCTCTTTGTATGGTGGTCATGCGTGGAAGGAGCAGACCGGCGGTTGTTGAGCTTAGCTCGAGCAAGGCCGATCCATCCGGTGCCACGGTGCCGATACCAACCTGACCATCATCATCAATGAACAAGGTGCCGCCATCAAAATTAAGATCGGCAGTGTTGGTGTCCATGTCGATGGTTGTTGTGGCATCAAGCTCCATCACATCAACCAGTTGATCCCAATCAAACGGACCATTTAAATCAGCGGCGACAACACAATTGAGACCATCTTCATCACAATATTCTGTCGCACCCACTTGGCCAGCAACATCGAGCATCAGCGTTAAACTGGCGGCGGTATCACCAATAACCAAATCACCATCGGTGGTAAAACGTGCGCTTTCGGCGGTGTTGTTGGTAAAGACAATGGTGTTATCAAGACCATTATTGCTGGTATCAACATCAATGAATGTGTTGACATCAATGTCTTGGATACGATCGCCAACGCTGGCGCCGGCGGGTGTTAATGGCTGCCAGTTTGGCGCGCCGGGTGTGCCCGCATTATATTCGTAAATACCCGTATCAGTATCAAACACATAGAGACCCGTGGCCGGATTAACGATCGCGTTTTTCTGCAACGTTGTCATGCGCGGTCCAAGGATACCAGCGGTTGTTGTATCAATGTCTATAAGGGCAGAGGCATCTGGTGTAACTGTACCGATACCGACTCGACCATCTTCATCAAGGATCATTCTGTCTAGAGAGTTTAGATCGGCTGCCCCTCTGGTTCTAAAAAGCAGATATCCACTATCTTTATTGGCAACATCAGTTCCGGTTCTGCCTCGAATAGAAGCAATATCGGTGCCATTCCACTCCCATTCAATTTCACCGATTGTATTATCGGTAGCGCTACGATCGGCTCCCATGCTAAACACAACATTCTGATCATCGGCGTGCTCAAGAAAAAGATGAGGTTCAGTCGCGGCATTTGTTTCCTGGATATGAAGCATTTCTGTCGGTGTTACACCGATACCGACTTGTCCTGTGGCATCAATGCGCATGCTTTCCGCGCCGTTATTATTGAAGACAATAACGTCGGTCAGACCATCATCGGTCGTATCAACATCAATGAAGGTGTTGTTATCATCATCTTGGATACGATCAACAAAATCGCCGGCGTCGGCCGTAAAAGCGCGCCAGTCATTGGCAGGGCCCGCAAAATCACAAATTTCTAAGGCATCACCAGCGGCGTTTAGGCGCAGCGCCCCTTGTTTTTCTGCCGCACAAGCTGTTCCTGAATCATTAGAAAGAAGAAGCGATCCACCTTCGAGCGCAAGGACATTGATCGCGGTGATATCTTCGCCTTGTTGATCGCCGAAGAAGATCGCCATTGATTCACTACCTGTTAGTTGTGGTAATGTTGCAGTACTAGATTGGCCTAGACCAATGGCAAGGCTGTTATCACCAAAGCCACTACCGACCATACCATCACCGGCTACAACATCTTGCCCAAAAGCGATACTATTTAAGCCAGAGGCCGTAGTAGCGTCACCAAAAGCTGTACTACCAGCGCCAGAGGCTGTTGTTTCAAAACCAAAAGCCGTACTATTGGTATTAGAGGCTGTTGTTGTGCCCCCGAAAGCTGTACTCGTGAGGCCAGAAGCTATTGTGCCGCTCCCAAAAGCTGTACTGCCAGAGCCAGAGGCTGCTGTGTTACTCCCGAAAGCTGTACTTCGAGTGTTAGAAGCTGTTGTTCCAAAACCAAAAGCGGTACTATTAAAGCCAGAAGCTTCGGTATTTTGACCCCAAGCAAATGATTGAGTTCCAATATTTGCTGCTTGCCACGCATCATTTCCACCAGAAATTGCACCGCCACGGAACGCGCCACTATCCGGATCATAGAATGAGTATGTACCGTCGCCATCAAGACCGGCCGTGGTCGATGTTTCACCACTATTAATCACATGCAGATTTTCACGGGTGATGTGGGTTGTATTGTCTGTCCAAAGGCCCGACCCTGCGGCACCAAAACCGATATCTTGCCAGTTTGGTACACTAGGCGTTCCGTAGTTAAATTGGAAGATACCGTTACCGACGCCAAAACGATCGGTGTTATAAATCACCAATCCTGTTGCCGGATTGGCAATCAAGTCCCGTTGTGCTTCGGTCATGCGCGGTGGCAAAAGACCTTGGGTGGTTGTCTCGATATTTACAATCGCCGAAGCATCATTGGTTGAGGTGCCGATCAAAACTTCACCTGTGTTAACGATGCGCATTCTTTCCGTGCCGTCGGTGACAATGCGAATAATGTCGTCATCCGTCGCCAATGTTTCCGGATCAATATAAGTATCGTTATCACCATCAGTCACGCGGCTCGCGGTGTTGGCATTAATTGTTGATGGATCGATATCACAATCAATATGGCTTGGGATGCCTGATGTATCGCCCTGACAGAGGAAATTATCAGTAATATTTTGAACTTGTGGGTCTGATTCCGTGAAGAGCGAGGTTACGTCATCAGAGACCCATTGCGCTCCGTCCCATGTGACAACATGATCAAGTGCTGCGCCTAAAAGCGCACAATCTAAGGTCGTGCCGCTATCCGCGATACAAAGAGCATTGTTGGTTAAGCTATCGGCAACCGCGGGATCATCTTCTGTAACACTCCCAACAGCGGTTGTAACGTAATTCGCATTGACCGCATCATTAAGGGCAGTCGGGACATCAGGTATAGCCATTACGCGATTACCTCGCATGTCGATGTTTCCTGGATCACCAGGGAAGGCTTCTGAAAACATGGTGAGTGTACCGGTTATACTGGCACTCCCAGAACTTACGGTTAGCCCATTCGAGATGCTGGCACCACCCGTTATTATAGCGCCATCTTGCGCAACGTTTAGGCCGCCTGTTGCAATGGTAACACCGCCAGTAATATTGGCACCCAATGTGTTCACAGTTAATTGTTCAGCTGTTGTTTCTCCGGTGACAGTGAGGTCGCCACCCAATATGTCTACATTATTTCCGGCTGCAACCGTTGTGCCCGCATTGATTGTCACAGTATCGCCGCCTACACCATCACCGAGAATTGAATCACCACTAACGTCTAAGTCCGTTAGGTCAAGCGCACCGCCAACCGTTAAATCATTACTCGTTGTTACATTCCCATCAGAATCAATGCTTATTCCTTCATCGCCACCATCGCCACTAACAAAGTTTCCGTTGAGAATAATATTATCGCTTCCTGCTAACTCAACTGCGTTGCCTGCAACTAAATTAGCACCAGAAATATCCCCTGTTGCGGTCATGTTGGCTGTCGTATCAATATCACTATCAGAATCAATACGTGAATTTACATCTATGTACCCTGCGGTATATGCACTTAAAACATCAACATTGATATTTGGAAATTGACCAATACCTATCGTGCCATCACCGACTGTGAGTGTTCTTGCACTTGCGTCAAAGCCGAATGTTTCTGTCGCTGGGTTATTGATATCGTCTCTTACAGACAAATCGCGTCCGATACGGGCTGTATCTGCGCCTTCTTCTGTCCATAGACCGCCAGCAATTGTTGCAGCGTCTGCATAACTGTAACCAAAGACAATATCGTCGCCCAAGCGTGTGAGCTGTGTGCCGGGTCCAGCGTGATCATTACAGGTTGTTTCAAAAGTACCGTCTGGACCCGCAGAGACCAAGGCAACAACGTAATCACTGACTACCATGCTAACGCCATCACCGGCAAATCTGTTTTGTGTAGCACCACCACAAGCGGCATCATCGATGGCGGAACCGTGATCCCAAACACAATACCCATACAAGTTACCCCAGGGGTCTTCACGGGTAGCGCCAATTGTTGCGGGCACTTCACCACTACCTTCTGCGCCACCATTAAAGGCGGGCATAGAGGTGGCGGGTTCAAATGGTTCGACGCTGCCGTCGCTATCACAGTCGTTGGTCATAGGGTCTTGGGACGCCATGATTACGGCGATTTTGGCGGTGGCCATCATGTTGTTTTCAGCCACCGTGCGCTTGGTCACCTGCGACATGGTTTTGACGGGGCCTTTCATGAGGGTCATGGTCGAAGCCCCGAGGACACCGACCATCGCCACAGCACCAAAAAGCATCAGGAAGACGTTTCCTGACTCACTCAAGAATACGTTTTGGCGGCCCGAAAGGCCGGAATGCGAAGATTTATGGCGTCTGAACCGTGACCAGATGTTCACCCGAAGTGCCCTCATACAATTTAAAGATCGATCCCCTTAATTTTACCGGGGAAAGGTTAATAAGATGTTATGATAGAAGGGCTTTTGCGGCCCTTAAGAAGGAAGGAAGTGGGAGAAAAAGACCCCCAGTGATACACGTTTAGGCCCATCAACAGACCCGTATGTGTGGACAAGTCTGTGGATAAACTTGTGAATCATTTTAGCATGCTTCGCTTGATCGCAAAGCCTAAAACACGTACTTTTTATAAATAATTGATTTAGCTTGCTTTTTTCTCTTTATCCGCAAGCTTGTCCCCAAAGCGTTGGAGATACATTTGGCGGAAATTCACCGGCGCGATTTGCAAGGGCATAAAAGCGCCTGATTGCGTGATATTGGCCAAAATCTGTCGTGCAAAGGGGAAAAGAAGCTGTGGCACCTCGATAAAAAGCAACGGATGGTGCTGTTTTGGCTCCAATCCTTCGATCGAAACAGCGGCCGCATAGTCGATATCAGCGATAAACATCGCCTCTTTTTCACGCACAGCGTTGGCATTGAGCTTTAATATTACTTCGTAGTAATTCTCAAATTCTTCGTGGTCCAATTTTTGTACGTCTATGGCGATATCCATATCCATCACAGGCTGCGCTTCGATTCGGTGTAGAATTCCGGGTGAATTTGGGTTTTCGAAGGATAAATCCTTGAGATACTGCCGATGAACGAGCAAAGGCGTACGCCCCACAACACCAATATCTTCGTCCTCTTTGACCGGGGTTTCGTCTTTTTTCTTCGCCATAATAATCTTATCTTTCTATTTCTTTCGTCTCAGGATTTACAGTCTCATAATCGCCGTCAATAACCGTTTCATCGTGGGTGTACGTACCACTTTTTGCCCCGTAAACCTTAAATTTTCCCGACTCTAGCATCATTTTCTTCAAAAAATCACGAAAAAACGGTACCAAAAGCGAAAATCCCACAATATCCGTGAAAAAACCCGGTGTCATGAGCAAGGCACCAGCAACAACGAGGCAAAACCCATCAAAAATCTCTTTCATCGGCAAAGTGCCACCTTGAAGGTTCTTTTGGGCGTTAAAAAGAGTTTCCAAGCCCTGCTTCTTGACCAAAAAGCCACCAATGATCGCGGTTAAGACGCAGAGCAGTAGTGTCTGCAAAATCCCCACCGCATCGCCAACGAGGAGAAAGAAGTAAATCTCCACCAAGGGAATGATGATAAAAAGTATGATAAAGGGCATATAGTTCCTCTTTCCAATGCGTCGCTGGTGCTTTATAACCGTTACAGGATAAGGATTCAAACAACAAATCAAGGTCATTTTATGTCAGCGGAACTTCTTCTTTACGCCATTATCGCGGCTGGGCTCATCTTCTGGTTGCGCACCATTATCGGAACAGTTGATGAGGACGAAGAGCGTGACATTGAAAATCGTCCAGGCGCGCAGGAGGGTTTGATGCCGCAACGTAAAGAAAAGCCATCTGATAATGTCGTGAAGCTGGATGAGCTCAGCGGTGTACGCCGTGACTTACCGCCCAATGTAAAGTTCGATAACAAGACAGCGGAAAATAATCTTGAAGATATTACGCGTGGTAATACAGAATTTGATTTGTATCATTTTGTTGATGGCGCGGAGCAAGCTTTTGGTTTGATCATTGAAGCCTTTGCGGAAGGTGATAAAGAAACGTTGAAAGATCTTCTGGCGCCCCCGGTTTTTGAGGGTTTTGCAAGCGTTATTGATCAACGTGACATGGATGGTCAAACGGTGGAAACAAGTCTGCAGTCGATTGATCGTATGGATATTGTTGAAGCGAAAATTGCCAATGATGTGTTTTTTATCACGGTGCGTTTTCATGCGCGTGAAATTTGCGTGATCCGTAATAAGGATGGCGACGTGATTTCGGGCGAGCCAGATAAAGTCACGGAAATGGTTGATATCTGGGTGTTTGGACAACCTTTGGATGCTGAAGGGCCTGAATGGTATCTTTATGAAACCCGCGATGATCAAGAAGAAGATCATAAGACACCGATCCCTGAAGCTGGGGACAGCGAATAAGATGAAGCAATTTTCATTTCTACTTGTTTTGCTGTTGGTCGGATGTACAACAGTCCAAACTGTCACCAAAGAAGATGCAGAAGCGCCCAAAGAATTAAATGTGGTATCTTCCAACTTTTCAAATTTACCCGGATGGCAACAAGAAAATTTTTATGACTTTGCTAAGGCGTATCAAAAATCATGTGATGTTTTATTGAAGCGTGATTCACAAAGCGCGATTGGTAAAAATGACCTCTTTGGTAAGAATCAGGAATGGCAAATTGTTTGCCGTAAATTCGCCGATTTAAACCCCACGGATTCACGTGCGATCAAGGCGTTTTTCGAGCAAAATTTCGTTCCCTATCAAGGGCTTAGTGGTGATCAGCCCGACGGTCTCTTCACCGGATATTATGAGGCATCACTGCGAGGGTCACGCACGCGTCAAGGGCCGTATCAAACCCCGTTACGCGCACGCCCGGATGATTTGGTGATGGTGCAGCTCGGTGATTTTCGTGATGATTTAAAAGGCCGTCGCATTGCCGGTCGTGTCATGAACGGAAAGCTCAAACCTTATGAAACACATGGCGAGATAATTAATGGGCAATTACCATCTAATCAAGATAAAGCGTTGGTGTGGGTTGATAGTGCTGTTGATGCGTTCTTCTTACAAATTCAAGGATCAGGCGTTGTGCAATTGGATGATGGATCGCTGAAGCGTGTTGGCTATGCCGGGCAAAATGGCCATCCTTATTATGCGATTGGACGAGAGTTGATTGCGCGCGGCCAATTGACCAAAGAAAATGTTTCGATGCAGTCGATCAGAGCGTGGCTGGAAGCCAATCCGAGCCAGGCGCAGGAGATTATGACGACCAATAAATCCTATGTGTTTTTTGAAGAAAATACACTGGACGGGCCGCGCGGTGGATCGGGCTTAACGCTAACGCCAATGCGTTCATTGGCGATTGATCATTCGCTTATCCCGTATCACATTCCGGTATGGTTGAGTGCCGAAACCGAAGGGCAGATATTAAATCGTTTAATGGTGACGCAAGATACAGGCGGCGCTATTCGCGGGCCGGTACGTGGTGACTTTTTCTGGGGCTATGGACCGCAGGCAGAAAAAATGGCCGGGACAATGAAGTCGACCGGCCAATATTGGTTCTTGTTACCGAAATCTCTTTAAAAAGCGGGATGTTGGCTTTCCTTAAGCGCGGCTGAAAAATTATCATTAGATGAACCGCCGGCGGCTGGCTCGATCGCATTCAACTGATCCGCTGTGACTGGATTGTCTTCGGCCGCAATCGCGTAAATCTCCTCAAAGCTGAGCGCGTCACTGTTGTTTTGTGTGACCGTTACATCCCGGTTATCTAGCTGCTCTTTTTTACCCGCAATGCCTGTGTAAACAGGGACGGCGGCAAAGCCGAATATTGTGAGCGCCATGCAGAAAAATATAATACGTACCATTATTTAAGCCCTTTAATTCTTATTCTTTTCTCTATGATTTTTGGCATTTTTTGCCGAAATCTTGCGCTTTTGCGCTGCCTGTGGCATAACCATCATAATCCAAATTAACAAATTTATAGCATAGTAATTCACTAATTACCATAACTATTTTACTCCAGGAGGATAAAAACCATGGCACACCCATCTTTTCAGCTTAAAAAAGCAAAAAATGACCAGTTTTACTTCACATTGACCGCGAAAAACGGTCAGGTGATCGCGCAATCTGAAATGTATAATTCCAAAGATGCGGCCGAAAACGGTATCCGTTCGGTAAAAGAGAACGCACCACAGGCTGAAACAGACGATCAGTCTGAAGCTGCTTAAGCTTATTGAAGCCTTATAATTCTTGAAGAGCCGCCTTTCGAGGCGGTTTTTTTATAAATTATCAAATTTTAAGCAGCCCTGTTATGAAGCGCTAACTGGACATGGGTTGTATTGCCTAAACCATTTGGGAAGCTGTCAGGATTATGGCGCACGTAATCCATGCATCTTAGTGGCTTGGCAGGGTAAATCATCGTGGCAGGTTGTTGTCTCATCATGACAGAATAAACCGCTAATTCTTCGATAAGATACTCTAAAGATGCTTCTTTTTGAGTACGTTTTGTAAATGCTTCCATGTCACCTTTAATTGCTGTTCTAAATCCTTCGTTCGATCCGAAGGCAAACATAAAGGCGTGTTTATTTGCATTCACTTCATCAGCATGATTGTCGAGCCAATGAGACCACCTTATTACTTCATGAGGTGCTTCAATCTGATCAAGTGTATCACCGTTTCTTTCAAGCCACTCATCTCCAGCTTTTACACAAGCTTCAAAAGCAGCTCTGACGGGCGTATTAAATCGGTTTAATGTATCTGACAAACCAACACGAAAAGAAAAGAAATCTTGCTCGTTTATCCAATCAACCATTGCTTTTAAACCTTCGCCATCATGGCTCTTACTAAACAGGCTGATACCCATATAGCCCACGCCTGAAACGTTCTGCCATGATCTGCGCGGCTTAGCTTTTAACATCACTAAACCTTTGTGGAGCAATACTTTCGGTAGGTTTCTCTGAGTTGTCCCAAATGTATTCAAAGCTTCTACGCGCTTCTTCCGCAATCACTTCATCATCAACAACAATGACGTGTGGTTCGTCTGTCCAAGTCACAAGATAGGCAACGACAGAGCCAAAAATAACTTTTACATCGCCTTTAACGTATAGAGCGGGAGGTAACCATCTATACTCTCTTGCTTCGCCCATAAAGAATTTATCTTGGTCTTTAATGAGAGAGCGTATTGAAATTGTTTTTCTCATTTCTTCAAGTTGCGCAATAACCTCATCTGAAGAGCGTCTCTCATCAGCGCCGCTTTTTAAAAATTCTTTTTCACCACTTTCTTGTGCAAGTTGTAAAAGTTTTAGATAACAATCTTCGCCTTCGATCTGATAAGTGCGTGTTGTCTTTCTCTCAATGCCATTGTCAGTAAAGAACCAACCTTCTTTCTCAAAGCATTCTTCAATGGCTACAATGGTGTTTGTGCTAGGGTTTTTGGTTTGCCCTTTTTCTAAAGCCGATATTACGGGCTGTGTTAGCCCGGCCTTTTCAGCAAGGCGTCCTTGTGACCATCCCGCTGCTTCTCTAATTGCTCTTAATTGCCATGGTTTAATCATAGAATAATGACTAAATGAATATTTTATAAAGTCAACTTATATTTTAACTTAATATTAACTTTTTAGGCGTAAAACACTCAGAAATAGACATAATTATTAACAAGTGGGGAGAAATATTATGTGGAATAAACTATTGAGAAAGCTGGCGCAGAACGATAATTCGCCTGAAATCAGCGTTTTTGACGTGAAAGAGCTATATGATGCGGCCTATGCCGAAAAAGCCAAAGCACGGGTCAATTTGAAGAAATTTCGCGTTTTGATCGAAAAAGCAGAGCAAATGGACGCTTTGTATAGGGCGCAGTTGATCAAGGCACAAAGCTTCAAATGCAAGGAGGTGGCGTGATGAGCAAGGCAACAAGAAAAAATTATCGGACGCGTTATGTCAGAGTCTTATCCAATTTAACCGAAATTGCGGGGATGCGACCAAAAAAGCTGTATATGTACAAACTAATGAATACGGTGATCTTTCAGGATTTTGAAACAGCCCTCGACAGCGTTATCGAAGATTTCAATATCGCGAATGACAATAAAAAATAGATAAAGTTTCCTCTTTCGGGTCGCCTTTCATAAGAAGGGCGACCTTTTTATTACTTGATATTCAATGATGTTTTGATTATCACTGAACATCTCAAGGGGCCGTAGCTCAGCTGGGAGAGCGCTTCGCTGGCAGCGAAGAGGTCGTCGGTTCGATCCCGATCGGCTCCACCATCAAAAAAGGCCGCATTGAGCGGCCTTTTTGTTTATTTCTAAAATATTTTTTATTTCTTCAATAGATCGCGGATCTCGGTCAAAAGTTGTACGTCTGCCGGTGGCGGCGGGGCGTCTTTGGCTTTTGGATCGGCGGAAGCTTCCTTGAGCTTGTTCACGCCACGGACGAGCATGAATACAACAAAGGCAATAATCAGGAAGTTGATCAGCGCGTTAATGAATAAACCGTAATTGACGGTGGCGGCACCGGCTTCTTGTGCGGCGGCCAAGGTTTCATATTCGGTCTCGGTCAGATTGTAATACATGTTGCTGAAATCAATCCCACCCATAAACAAACCGATGACGGGGTTGATCAGATCACTGACCATTGAGTTCACAATTGCGGTGAAGGCCGCGCCGATGATAATACCAACCGCCATGTCCATGACATTGCCGCGGGCAATAAATTTCTTAAATTCGCCAAGCATAATAATTTTCCTCTTTTTTGATTTTTACTGGCGATATTATTGAACGCGATTGTGTGTTGGTCAAAAGAAAAGACGAATTTATCCCAATAGGAGAAGGGGTTAGCGGGATTCCCACTCATGCATTTTGCGATAAATAGTAGAGGGGGCGATATCCAAAATCGCGGCGGCTTCGACAATATTACCCTGACATTGATCAATCACAGCCATAATGGCATTTCGTTCAATCTCGCGCAGCGGCATTTTCATCAGTGCGCTAGGGCTTTGTTTTTTGTGAATGGTATGCTTGCCGAGATCTTTGGGTAAATCACCAACGTTGATTATATTATTTTTGTGATGGCTGAGACACCATTGCAAAACATTTTCAACTTCACGCACATTCCCTGGCCAATCGTAAGAGAGCAAAATATTCATCGCCTCTTGTGAAATTTCAGGCGTTATCATTTCTTGTTCGCTGCATATTTTCTCGAGAAGACTATAAGCAATATCAACCAAGTCATTCGCACGTTCTTTGAGGGCAGGCATATGAATATGCGCCGCGTTGAGGCGGTAATAGAGATCTTCTCGAAACAATCCAAGCTTCATTTGTTTTTCCAAATCCATATTGGTCGCACAGATAAGACGTACATTGGCTTGGATAATTTTATCACTGCCGAGTTTTTGGAAGTTGTGATCTTGGGTAAAGCGTAGGAGGCTTGCCTGCATTTCGGTCGGCATATCACCAATCTCATCAAGGAAAAGCGTCCCACCTTGTGCTTGAGTAATCGCACCGAGGCGATTTTCAAAAGCGCCAGTGAACGCGTCACGTATATGCCCAAACAAGGCAGAGGCGAGCATGTCTTTGGTATGGGCGGCGCAGTTAAACGGAACAAAATCTTTTTCGTGACGCGGGGAATAGGTATGGATCGCTTCGGCGCATTTTTCTTTGCCTGTACCCGTCGCGCCCGTAATAAGGACGGGCATATCGAGAGCGGCAAAACGCGCAATTAATTTGTAAACGTTTTGAATTTTTTTTGAGGTGCCGTCGATGCACCCAAAATCAGCTTTTGCCCTAGATTGGTTTTTGCCCAATGATTGCCCCTTTAAAAGTCATTGAATAATTATATTGTATCAATAACTATGTAAAAAAAGCATTAAAGGCGCAGAAAACATACGATTGTATGGCTTTTTTGATGGTGTACACCAAATAAAAAAAGCCTCCTTTGAAATAAAGGAGGCTTTTTGTGAATTATATTTTTCTTATCTTTGGTTGAGGAAATGAAGCACATATTGGAACATCGCAATGAAGCTGATGTATAAGTTAAGCGCTGCGGCCCATGCCAAACGAGAGGCCATTTCCGGCGATGTATTCGGGGAATACATTTGTTTCATCTGCTGTGTTTGATAAACGGTCATGCCAGAGAAAAGAAGTATTCCTACACCCGCAATGACGTTTGATACCATTGTTGTTGTTGGGAAGAAGTAGTTGAGAACACTCGCTGCGACCAATCCCCAAATACCCATGGTCAAAAATGTGCGCATACCACTTAAGTCCTTCTTGGTGGTATAGCCCATAATGCTAAGCCCCCCAAACATGGCGGTTGCAATGAAGAAAGCGCGCGCCACATCCATCGCAAATGCGGGATTGGATAAAGCGACGGCAGCAATTGTTGCAAAGCTTAATCCATAAAGAATAGAAATCCCGAAAAATGACAATTGTAATGTGCCAGATGACATACGATCAGGTCGGAAACCGAACATAACGATTGCCAAAGGCGCAAACATAACGATTAGGTTGATAGGGCTGCTCATAAAAAATCCAAGCAATGGTCCAGATGAGCCGACAGCCAAAGCTGTCAAAGCAGTAAGCAAAACACCCGCGGCCATGCGACCGTAAATGCTGCTCATATATTTACGCAGACCGTCATGAACCCTTTGTTGGGTTTGGGTATCTGCGGATGATCCGAAACGGGAAGGTTCCATATCTTTTTATCTCCTTAAAGATTAATTATTAATTCGTACCAATTTTGTACCAATAATGATACACGAAAACAAGTTCGTTTAAACCTTATAATAGTTACAATTTTTGGCGGAATTTAGGCGTTTTTCGACCTAAATAAGGCTACAAATAAAAATATTTACATAATTTTAAACCTCTGAT
>JBCDCD010000005.1:0-17021 GCA_039182445.1 Pseudomonadota bacterium
GTGGCGTTTTTCCAGAAAACAAGGTATGTAGTGCATACTTCTAAATAGTAGAAAAACGAGGAACAAGAGTTGTTTCGAGCAGTCTCGCGCTGTGGTGTAAGGAAAATTGGATAAATTAGAGGAGCATTTCCAATGGCTAGTAATACAATAATTTTAACACAACCAGAAGCCAATCAAGTTATTGATCACGCGTTACCAAGTGATTCATCGGCGCGGCTGAATTATAAATCAGGCGATATTGATGGTCTCTCGATCGGCCCAGAGGGCGAGTTAATCATTACTTTTACCAATGGCGGTCAGGTTAATATTACAAATTTTGAAAGTTTTGTTGATGACGGTAACCTCCTCTACCTGAATGACGGAACACTCGTTGATGCTTCTATTTTGACAAACGCCCCTCTACAGCCACAAGCCCTTAACACAATTGATACAGCAGCCGGTGATGCAGCCGTTCAAACTATTGGTCAGCCGCAGCCAGGCACGACACAAGAAGTGACGATTGAACAAGGCGTGAATTACGTTTGTGACTTTGATCCACAAAATGCTGCTTTGGTTGAAACCAAAGACGGCCAAATGATTTTGACATTTGCTGACGGATCACAAGTTGTGATTAACAACTACTCTGATGTTGTTGCCGGTCAGCTTCCAGAAGAATTGACAGTAGCAGAAGCGGAAGTTGTTGAAACAGAATTAACCGAAGTCACCGAAGTGGTTGACATCGAAGAACCAGCAGAAGAGTTGGCTGTTGTTGAAGAAACTGAAGCTGAGCCTGAGCCACAGCAAGTGGCGAATATTGAACCAGCCGCCGGTGAAAACCTTGATGCGATTGCTGAGCAGCTTCAGGATATTGAGCCAGCTGCCGGTCCAACAGCGGGCGGAAATTCTGGTTACGGATTTAACAGTTCGCCTGTTGAGGTGAGCTTTGCAGCGCCACCAGCGATTGGTCCTCTTGGTCCAACAGCGCTTCAATACACAGCGCCACAATTTATTCCTGAGCAGCTACAAGAAGAAAATGGTGTGCCGACAATGCGCGTGAGCCCATCGACATTGGATGAAACAGATTTAGCAAATGGCCCTATCTCTACGACGGGTGACCTGAATGTGAACTTTGGTAATGATGGTCCTGGAACCATCGGACCAAACGGTAACTTCTCAGCGACATGTGAAGTAGCGGGTACAAACCTTACATCAGGTGGTGTTGATGTTTTGGTGACACCAACAAATGATGGCTACATCGGTACAGCCAATGGTGCGACTGTCTTCACATTCACCATCAATACAGAAACAGGCGAATATGAGTATGTTCAAGAGCTTCCTTTTGATCATGCAGACACATCGAATGACAATGAGCCAATTTGTTTGAACTTTGGTGTGGTTGCGACAGATGGTGACAACGACTCTGTAAACGTTGATGTGCAGGTAAATGTTTTGGACGATGCGCCAGTTGTATTGTCGCAAAATGATTACAGCGTTGATGAAAGTAATGCCGATGTTAACGGCCAGCTTATCCAGACAGGTCAGTTTGCGGCCGATCCTGGTCAGGATGTGGGCGCGACCTATGGCGGGAATGACAGCTTTAACGCGACAGGATCAACAGGCAGCAATCTAACGTCTAATGGCGTGGATGTTGTTGTTACGTTCGATTCTGGTACGAACACCTATACAGGTGTTGCTGGGACGGACACAGTTTTCACACTAGAAATTGATCCTCAGACAGGCGAGTTCATCTATACGCAATCTGGTCCTCTTGATCATGCAGATCCGAATGATCCAGATGATGTGATCACTTTGGAATTTGGTGCGACAATCACTGATTTCGATGGCGATACAAAAGATGGCACGATCACAATTGATGTTGTTGATGATGCGCCTGAGATTGAATCAGCGCAAGAGACTGTTGATGAAACAGATCTTGGCCCACTTACTGTTAACGGCACGGTTGGTGGTGATGCTGGTTATGATGATAATTCAACATTTGATTCTGACGGTACTTTCGCATCAAGCGGTTCTCGTCTCAATGATGCACTTACATCAAACGGCGTGCCTGTTGATGTGGCGTTTGACCCAGATACAAATACGTATACAGGAACGGCTGGTACGGACACGATCTTCACCATGATCATCAATGATGATGGTTCCTACGAGTTTGAATTGTTGGGAACACTTGATCATGCGGATCCAAATAACCCGAATGATATTATCAATCTCGACTTCAATGTGAATGTTGTTGATGGTGACGGCGATACCGACTCAAGCACGATCCGTATTCGTGTTTTGGATGACGTACCAACAATTGGCGATTCTTCTGGCGATGTTGATGAGTCCAATCTGGATGGTGGTGATCTTGTTTACCAAGATGTTCTCGACACAAACTTTGGTCAAGAGCTTGGCAGCGTTACTATCAATGGTGCGACATCGTCTTCTGTGCCGCTTACATCGGGCGGCGACAACGTAACGATTACCTTTGATACAAATACCAATACGTATGCGGGTGCGACAGCGACAGACACAATCTTTACATTGGTTGTTGATCCACAAACAGGTGAGTACACATACACGCAAGTAGCGCCATTAGATCATCCTGACTCAAATGATCCTGATGATATTCTTTCGATTAACTTCGGCGTTGGTATTGAAAGCGTTGATGGTGATTCTGATACAGGTACAATTACAATCAACATTGCTGATGATGGCCCGATTGCCAATGACGACATCAATGGTGCTGAAGAAAGCCAGCTTATAACTGGTAGCGTTACAGCGAATGATGAATTCAGCCAAGATCCTGACAATACAGTCACAAATGTGAATTTTGACGGCACGGATTACCCTGTTGTTGATGGTTCACCAACAGTGATCAATGGTGATTACGGTGTGCTGACGATTAACAGCGATGGTTCTTATACGTATCAAGCCGATGGAAATGATCCTGATGGCACAGATTCTTTCACCTACACATTAACAGATGGTGATGACGATTCTGATACAGCAACATTGTCTATCCGTGTGACACCAGATGGTGAGCCAGTAGCGGTGGATGAAATGTTGGCAGTGGATGAAACAAACCTCACGCCTGGTCCAATGATCTTCACGGATACATTGAATGTTGATTTTGGTATTGATGGTGCAGGTTCTGTTGTCCCAAGAGATAGCGTGACACCGGGCGGATCATTGAAAGATGGCACGCTGACATCGAATGATGTTGATATTATCACAACGTTGGAAGGTGACACTTTTACAGGCCGTGCGGGTAATGAAGTGATCTACACATTACAAATCAATGCAGATGGTTCTTATGAATTCCAACTTTTCAGCCACATTGATCACGCTGATGCGACAGATCCAAATGACCTGATCACAATTGAATTCGGTGTAACCGCTATTGATGCCGATGGCGACGCCACTGATGGTACGGTGACAATTCAGATCTTTGATGATGCGCCTGTTGCCTATGATGATGGCCAACAAGCTGTTGAAGAAGGCAAGTCAGTGACTGGTAACGTCACAAGCAATGATGAATTAAGCGAAGACAAGCCTAACTATGTCACAGAAGTGACAATCAACGGTCAAACTACACCAGTGGCATTGTCTGGCGACACGGTGATTGCTGGCCAGTACGGTTCTTTGACAATTAATTCATTGGGTGAATATACCTACACCGCTAACAACAATGACCCAAGCGGCGTTGATACGTTTGAGTATGTCTTGAAAGATTTTGATGGTGATGAAGATACGGCTGAAATCAGCTTTAAGGTCACGCCAGATCGTGAGCCAGAAATCATCAAGCCGGACCTTGAGGTTGTTGATGAAACCGATCTTGATAGCGGTAACCTTGTTGAAACAGGCAAAGTAGAAGCGAATTTCTTTGGTGAAGGTCCTGGAACCATCACAGGAAATGACTCATTCACAAGTTCTGTTCCGTTAACAAGTGGTGGTGTTGATGTGATTGTCAATTACAATCCTGATGCCAATACTTACACAGGGACAGCGGGTACAGAAACAATCTTTACGTTAGAGATTGATGCACAGACTGGTGATTACATCTATACACAAGAAGGTGTTCTTGATCATCCTGATGCAACAGATCCAAATGATGACATCATGTTGAGCTTCGGTGTTCAGGCGACTGACGCGAATGACGACAGTGCAAGCACGACGATCATGGTGAAAGTTCTTGATGATGGTCCAACTGCGGTCGATGACTCAGCAACATTGGAAGAGAATAAATCTGTCTCCGGCAATGTTACAGACAATGATGATTACGGCGAAGATGCCGCTGGAAGCGTTATTGAGGTTGAGTTTGAAGGAACAACCTATCCTGTGAATGAAGTCGGCGTGACTGTCATTAATGGAGACTTCGGTGTCCTAGAAATTCAATCAAACGGTGATTATACCTACACAGCCAATGATATTGCTGGTGGTGGTACGCCAAGTACGCAAAGCTTCCAAATCACAAGTGCTGTTGTGGCAGGAGATAGTGATTCTGTTTCAAGCGATGGTATTACGATTTCTTCGAATAACGGTGAAGACCTCACATGGGTGAACACATCCGATGGTGATGGTGCCGGTATTGAAGGTGGCGGAACAGACAAAGTGTTCAACCGCAACGGTGTTGTTGAAATTCTTGAAGTTCGATTTGATAACCCTGTTGATTCAGCGTCTTTCACGATTGGTGAAATTGGTGCGAACAACATCAATAAAGACTTCAAATATGATGTTTATCTTGCCAATGGCGATGTTATTTCAGAGACAGTTAATCTTGATGAGAATGAAGTCTTTGGTGAGGGGTATTTCACTGTTGATCTTGATGGTTATGCCGACCAAATCGTTGGTATTGACCTCGTTGGTGGCCCATCATTCGTTTTAAACAATGTTGAAGCAGAAACCGAAGGCAAAGGTGAAGGCGGTAAAGATAGCTTTATGTACACTATTGAAGACTTTGATGGTGATACAGCGACTGCCGAACTTTGTATCGTCGTTGAAAAAGAAAATGGTGTTCCAACGATCGAAAAGAAAACACAAGCGATTAACGAGGAAGATCTTGATAACGGTACAATCACCAAGACAGGTCAGTTTGACTTTGATTATGGTGAAGACGGTCCAGGATCAATCACACCAAATGGTGAGATTATCATCCGTGAAGAAGTGGGCGGTGAGTCACTTGACCTTTATTCTTGTGATAAGCTTGTAACGATCACAGCGACTGAAGATGGTTATGTTGGTATCCGCTCTGACAATGTTGTTGTCTTTGATGTGACATTCGACCAGCAAGGAAACTATGTTTACAACCAGTATGAGCCAGTGGATCATCCGAAGATTGACTTGGTTGGTCGTGACGATGTTCTTTGGATTAAGCTCGGCGTTACTGTCACGGACGAAGATGGTGACACAGCCTCTTCCTTCTTACAGATTGATATTCGTGATGATGGTCCTGAGATCCACAGCAAAGCGAAGCCAATTGATGAGAGTGATGCTGATGCGAATGGTGTTATTTCTTATACACACACACTTAACCATGATTACGGTGCCGATGGTGCTGGTACGATCAAGCCAAATGATACTTTCCAAGCGAAATATCAGGTTGGTGGTCAAAACCAGACACTGACATCTGGTGGTAAAGCGGTTGATGTTGTTCAAACCAATAACGGTTACAAAGGTACCGTTAACGGAACAACAATCTTTACCTTGGTTGTTGCCGATAATGGTGAATACACCTATACGCAATTTGCGCCAATTGATCATCCTGATGACACCAATCCAGATGATGTGATTTGGTTGAAGTTCGGTGTGACAATCACCGATAAAGATGGCGACACAGATGATGCCTTCATTATTGTTGATCTGCACGATGACGGCCCTGAAGCCAAGGATGACAAAGAAACATCTGATGATGGTTCTGTTGTTCAAGGCAATGTCACAACCAATGATGACTTTGGTTATGATGGTGAAGGTTGTGTTCTCAGTGTGAACTTTGAAGGCACAACATATCCTGTGAGTGACAATGGTGTGACCGTTCTGAAAGGAAACTTTGGTACGCTTAAGATTGACGCAGATGGTGACTATACTTACACACCAAATGCTGTCGGTGTTGCGCAGACGATTTACAGCTTCAACATTGACAACCCGCCAGGAAGTGATTCTGCCGGTGATATCAAGAATGTGAATACACAGTACAATGAAACAACAAAAGAACTGACTTTCTCAGTGACTGTTGAGCCTAGTGCTGATGGATTTACAGTAGCGATCAATAATGGTCCGAATCCAAAAGGTCACCCTGGTGAAATGGCGTTGTTCTACTTTGATGCGTCTGGTAACGGAATGCCAATTGTAACGGCCTATAACTATAATGGTCAAAACACCCAGACAAGCTGGATGGATGGTTCAAACGCTGGTGGTGTTCAAGCACCGGATCAGATTTTGAGTTCCCTTCTGACGCCAGGTGCGTTTGGTTCGATTACTGAAAGCACCGATTCAAACGGCAATAAAGTGTACAGCTTTAGTGTGGATGCATCGATCTTACAAGATCATGTTCCAGCCTATGGTAATGCTGCTGATTGGACCGGTGCGGAATATGGTGATGAGATTGGTATTTGGTTACACCCAGTGTCTGGTCTCCATACGGATTACGCCAATGGTTATTTGACTGAGTGGGATATCCACTCACAGAGCTGGTACGATGTTTCACACAAGCACACCATCAAAGAAGAAATTGGTTGTGTTGAGAAGACGCAAGCATTCTGGCTCAACAGTCATATTGTTGCTGGTCATGATGACAGTGTTACAAAAGACGGTATTACTGTTTCTTCGAACAATGGCGAAGACCTCGTTTGGGTTGATACAAAGGATGGTGATGGTGTTGGCATCAGAGGAAATGGTACAGATAAGGTATTCCGCAGCGCTGAAAAGCTTGAGATTACTTTTGATGAACCTGTTGATACCGCTAGTTTCAAAATTGGTGATATTGGTTCCAATAATGTTGGAAAGTCATTTAAATATGATGTTTACCTAGAAAATGGTGACGTTATCCAAGAAACAGTGACATTGTCCGCGGATCGTATCTTCGGTGAAGGGTATTTCGAGCAAGATGTTGCGGGATATGATTACCCAATCACACGTATTGATCTTGTTGGTGGCCCATCCTTCGTTCTTTACAAAGTGACAGCAGAAACATTCTGTGAGCATGGTGGAACGGACACGTTTGGTTACACAATCAAGGATAATGATGGTGATACTGCGAGTGCAACATTGACCATTGATGTGACGGGTAAAGGTTCCGCTCACGTTGCTTCTGATCTTTATGGAAGCATCGGTGATGACTATATGTATGGTGATGCGTCAAACGAGACTTTTGTTGGTCTCGAAAGCAATGACATCATGCTTGGTAGCGGTGGTGCTGATACGTTCTTGTTCAATGCGATCAATGAAGGTCAGGACACTGTCAAAGACTTTGGTGCTGACGATACGTTGGATCTATCCAATATCCTCACTGGTTACGATAATGGTGATGATATTAATGACTTCTTGTTTGCTATTCAGGAGAATGGAGACACAACTATTTATGCCAACAACAACGGCGATGGTGATTTCTCTGCGGCAACAGCGATCGTGACATTGGAAGGAGAGAATAGCTCCATCAATGATCTGTACCAAAATGGGAATATTGTTGTTTAAACAATAAATAATATTGATATATCAATTCTTTATTAGGCGGGTTCCTCTAAGCCCGCCTAATTTTTTATTGTCATAACGTTAATAATTTTTCCAAGTTTGTTATTTAGGGGATTCTGAATAAAAAGCTTGCATCACGCGCTAAAAACGGACATAACTACCTAGAATAATTGACGTAAAAGTCTTTAGTTTGAATTACTTATTACCAATTAAGGGGTCATATAATGACACAATATTCTTTCAAAAAATGGACACTCGCAGCATCTTTTATTGCGCTTTTTGGGTTCGCAAGTGCTGCTCAAGCACAAGATGAAATGATGATGGAGCCTGAAGCGCCTATTATGATGGAAGCGGAAACGCCTGTCATGATGGAAACGACAATGGTTGGGCCAGGACAAATGAATTTGTCGGAAGCCATTTCCATTGGTGTCATGACCAATCCTGAGTACGGTGTTGTTGCGGGTACGCGTCGTGCGACAGATGAAGAATTAAACCAAGCCGAGGCACTTTACTTGCCATCTATTGATTTCGCTGGAGATGCGGGTTGGGAATATACCGATGACTCTTTTGCGGATGAAGAAAATCTTTTCCGTACAGAAGCGGGTCTCACTTTAACACAGATGTTGTTTGACGGCTTTGAAACAAAATACGAAGTGGAACGTCAGGAAGGCCGTGTTCAGTCTTCTGCTTACCGTGTGACAGAAACCGCAGAACTCGTTGGTTTAGCGATTGTTGAGAGCTTCTTGGAAGTGATCCGTCAGCGTGAGTTGTTAGGCATTACACGTGATAACATCAACGAACATTTGGCGATTATGGACCTTATCCAAGAAGGTGTGAGTGCCGGTCGTTCAACACAAGCTGACCTCGAGCAAATTAAAGCACGTTTAGCGTCTGCCCGTGCACAAGAAGCGACAGTGATGCAACAGCTTCGTATTGCTGAAGCGAATTTCCGTCGTGAAGTCGGCGCTGATCCACGTGATTTGGTATTGCCTGCTATTCCGGTTAATTCTTTGACATCAAATGTTGATGAAGAAGTGAAAGTTGCGATTACACAAAGCCCAACATTGAGCATTTTTGATTCTGATGTAAAAGTTGCTTACGCGGAAAAGCATGGCACGGCATCAACTTTGTACCCTCAAGTGGACCTACAATTGAATGCACGTTCAGGAAATAATCTTGGTGGTGTGGATGATACCGATACAAGTGCTTCTGCTCTTGTTGTTGCGAACTGGAACTTGTACCGCGGCGGTGGTGACATGGCCCGTATTCGTGAATTTACCCATCGTTACCAAGTGGCCAAAGAGCGTCGTGCGGAAACATCTCGTGCGGTAGAAAACGATGTTCGCCAGACATGGGCACGTATGCTGTCGGCGGGTGAACGCGCTCGTGAGTTTGCATCACAAGCAGCAGCGAACTCTGAGGTGGTACGCGCTTACAAAGATCAATTTGCTTTGGATCGTCGTACATTATTGGATGTGCTGGACGCGCAAAACGAACTTTTCGTTTCTCGTACGAACACGATTAATGCTGAATTTTTGGAAATGTTCTCCGTTTTCCGCCTCTTGGCGCTAAAAGGTGACTTACTCCCAACGCTGAATGTAGCTTATCCGAATGAATCGGGATTGATTGATGCGCCTGACTATGTCGTTGATCGATAATTGACAGAGAAGATATTATTGAAAAAGCGGAAGGTTTCTTCCGCTTTTTTTGTTTTTACGCCTGTGTTAGACTAAAATACTAATTTTATTCGATAAATTACAGGTATCTTAAAATAGTGAGCAACGACAAGCAAAGCGCGGATCAACCCGCCCCTTCTTCTGATGAGCCTTCTGACTCGCAACAACCTGCCGCACAAGGCCAGGGAAAGCACTATAACGTCAATCCGGAGCAGCCTTATTCTGATCAGTCGGCAGATACGGCCGGAGAGGTACAGCGTCAAAAAGAGCATGAAAAGGCCGTCGATTCATGGCCTCTAGAGGCCGATCGCGTTGCGATCCATGATCCTCTGATTAACTGTCTTCAACTCATGGCGGGGCATTATGGGCGCCGTACGAGTGTTGCCTCCCTCACGTCGGGTCTGCCCATACCGAAACACGGTATTACGCCAGTTTTATTTGCCCGCGCGGCTGAGCGTGCTGATTTGAATTCTTTCATGGTCGAGCGGCCTTTGGATGCCTTGGCGATTGCACCGACATTGCCTTGTATTTTGGTTCTGGAGAATAATCAGGCGTGTATCTTATGGGAGGTGCACGCGCCGAAGCAGGCGAAAAACAAAGGCAAAAAAGAAACAATCGTTCATCCTGAAACAAAATTTGTTGTTCAGTTCCCTGAAACAGGCGATGAGCGCAAAGAAATTCCGATCACGGAATTAGAAAAAGTTTATACAGAGTATTCTTTTTATGTGCGCCCGATTGCACGTATTGATGAACGCGCGGGTCCGGCAGAAATTGATAATGCGCGTGATTGGTTCTGGTCGGCGCTTTGGAAGAATAAAGGCATTTATACCGAAGTGATTATGGCGGCGGTCATGATTAATATCTTTGCCTTGGCCAGCTCGCTCTTTGTTATGAATGTTTATGACCGCGTCGTACCAAACAACGCCGTCGAGACATTATGGGTGCTCTCAACGGGGGTACTTGTTGTGTATGTATTTGATTTTATTTTAAAGAATATGCGCGCGCATTTCCTTGATCATGCGGGACGGAAAGCTGATATTATTGTTTCCGCGCGTTTGTTTGAACAGATGCTTGGTATGACGATGACAGCACGTCCTGCGAGTGCTGGTGTTTTGGCTTCTCATATGCGTGAATTTGAACAGCTGCGCGATTTCTTTACATCAGCAACAATGGCGGCGCTAATTGATTTGCCGTTTATCTTTTTCTTTATTGCGATTATTGCACTGATTGGCGGGCCAATTGCATTCGTGCCGTTGGCAGCAATTCCGATTGTGATCGGCGTTGGTTTGCTTTTACAAAAACCACTCCAGCAGGCGATTAAAGATTCAATGATGGAAAGTGCGCTCAAAAATGCGCTTTTGTTTGAGACAATCAGTGGTTTGGAAACTGTCAAAGTGCAGGCGGCAGAAGGCCATACACAGCGTCGTTGGGAAGAGCTAACGGATAAAGCATCGCGTACGTCGGTGAAAATGCGGCGTGTGAATGCTTTTGCGTTGAATTTTGCGGTCTTTGTGCAGCAGCTTGTGAGTGTCTTTGTCGTGATTGTTGGTGTCTTTTTGATCAAAGATGCGGCGATTACAATGGGGGCCTTGATTGCTTGTGTGATTTTGAGTGGCCGTGCGATGGCGCCTTTGGCACAGATTGCCGGATTGCTCACCCGTATGCATCAAAGTCGGGAGTCATTGGCGCAGCTTGATGAGTTGATGAAAAAAGAGGTCGAACGACCAACTGGCAAGCATTTTATTGCGATGCCAACGATACAAGGAAAAGTTGAATTTCGTGATGTTGTTTTTCATTACCCCGAACAAACTGTACCCGCTTTAAGCAATTTAAACTTCGCACTACAACCCGGTGAGCATGTCGGTGTGATTGGTGCGGTTGGATCTGGTAAAACAACGATTGAACGTTTGCTGATTAATCTCTATCAGCCGGATAGTGGAAGTGTTCTGTTAGACGGTACGGATGTGCGTCAAATTGATCCGGGTGATTTACGTCGTAATGTCGGTGCGGTGCAGCAAAGTCCGCAGCTTTTCTATGGGTCTGTGCGGGAAAATATCACGATGGGCCATGAAATGGCTCCGGATCGTGCGGTGTTGCGGGCGGCGGAACTCGCTGGTGTGACTGAGTTTTTGCGGGAATCGCAAGCTGGACTGGATACGCCTGTTGGAGAACGCGGGGAAGCCTTATCAGGTGGTCAGCGTCAAGCGGTCGCCATTGCACGTGCGCTTCTTTATGATCCGCCAGTGCTTATTCTCGATGAGCCGACGGCGTCAATGGATCCAGCGTCAGAAAATAGATTACGCAAACGACTTCATAATGTCACCGAAGGACGGACAACTATTTTGATTACGCACAAAGGCGGGATGTTAACTTTGGTTGATAAGCTTATTCTTTTGGATCGTGGAAAACTTGTGGCGTTTGGCCCGAAAGATGAAGTCATTCGTAAATTGCAAGCGCGCCAATATGGAACGGCTGCAGAAAAAACAGATGTATAGAGACTAACGATGGCTGAAGAAAATAAAAAACCAATTAAACAAGTTAAAGGCAGTGATCCAGCGCTCGCCAAGGCGATGCGTGATCAGGCGGCGGCGAATATGACTCCGGAAGAACGCGCGAAGCACCAGAAAAAACAATGGTTAAGCGATCATATTGAGCGTGTTCAAGCGCAGGGAGAGCGCTTTTTTGATACGGACGAAGATATGCCATTGTCGCGGCACTTGGTTTTGTTTTTTATTCTCGCCTTTTTCAGTATCATGTTTTTCTGGGCAAGCTTTGCTTATATTGATGAAGTCACACGTGGTGATGGTCGGGTTATTCCCTCCAGTGAAATTCAAAAAATTTCGTCTTTGGAAGGTGGAATTATTGAAGAGTTTTTCATCAAGCGTGGTGATGAAGTGAAAAAAGGCGACATTCTTGTTCGCTTGAGTGATATTGCTGCCGCGTCAGATTTAGGATCAAACGAAGCCCGCTATTTAGGGCTCTTGGCGACAGTGACACGCCTTCAGGCGGAGGTTGAAGGACGCATTCCTGAATTCCCGCAAGAGGTAATGGAAGGCGCACCGCAGAGCGTGACCGAGGAGATGAACGCCTACAGGGCCAATATGGACAAGGTGAACAGCCAGACGGTGATTATGGAGCAGCAAAAAAGCCAACGTTCTCAAGAGATGAATGAGTTGCAAGTGCGTGCCAGTGATATTCGCGGGCAGATGTCTTTGATGCGCGAAGAAAAAGCGATGGTGGAGCCTTTGGTTGCGCGTGGCGCGGCACCAAGAATGGAATTGCTTCAATTGGATCGTCAAATAAAAGAAAAACAAACAGAGCTCAATGGTGTGTTATCGGCGATTCCCAGAGCACGTGCCGCTATTGGTGAGGCAAACGCCCGTATTGATGAAGTGAAATCAACGGCGAAAGCGCAGGCGCAAACAGAACTTTCAGCGAAATTGATTGAAATGAATGCAATTAAGCAAGGTTTGGCAGGCTTAGTCGATCGTAAAGATCGTGCCGATATTCGTTCGCCAGTAAATGGCTATATTAAAGATCTCAAGGTTTACACGATTGGTGGTGTGGTACAGCCCGGCCAAGAATTTATCGAGATTGTGCCGAAAGATGATCAGCTTTTGGTTGAAGCCAAGATTAATCCAAAAGACATCGCCTTTCTTTATCCCGAACAGCCGGCGATTGTGAAAATCACGGCCTATGATTTCTCTGTTTATGGTGGTTTGAACGGCAAAGTGGTACAGATTTCGCCCGATGCGGTGACCGATGAAGAGGGTAATAGCTTCTATTTGGTTGAAATTTTGACAGAAGAGAACACGTTGAAGCGCCGTGATGAAGTTCTTCCCATTATCCCCGGGATGGTCGCTAGTGTTGATATTTTGACAGGTGAGAAGACCATTATGGATTACCTTCTGAAGCCGTTTAAAAAGACCTTGGATAATTCCCTCAATGAGCGCTAATTTGGCGTCAATATTTTTGACTTGATAGTGTTATTGCGCAGCTCAAGTATTATTTCATACTCTTCGCTGCTTATGCCTAATCAACTCAAAAATCTTTTTGCCAAATAGGCTAGAATATATGTTGTAAAACGCTGATAATCCTATTATTTTCAGTTTTATGGAAGCAAAAGCTCAGAATAACGATATGGTGAAAATTACTTTACCCGATGGCGCTGTTCGCGAATACGCGGCGGGCATAACAGGGATGGATATTGCGGCGGATATATCCAAGTCGCTCGCGAAAGCCGTGATTGCGATCAAAATTGATGGTGAGCTGTCCGACCTCTCGTTGCCGATTGAAGGAGATGTATCCATTGCGCTGATAAAGCGCGAAGATGATGAAGCGCTGGAGATGATCCGTCATGATGCTGCTCATGTGATGGCAGAAGCTGTGCAGACACTTTTTCCTGGGACACAAGTTACGATTGGTCCTTCGATTGAAAATGGCTTTTATTATGATTTTGCGCGTGATGAGCCTTTTAGCACGGATGATTTTGAAAAAATCGAAAAGGAAATGCGCAAAATCGTTGAGCGTGGCGATGCCTTTGTGCGCGAAATTTGGGATCGCAGCGAAGCGATTCAATATTTCAAGGTTAAAGGGGAGATGTATAAGGCTGAGCTCATTGAAGACTTGCCGGATACAGAAGAAATAAAAATTTATCGTCAGGGTGAGTGGCTCGATCTTTGTCGTGGTCCGCATATGCCGACAACAAAGCATGTTGGAACAGCCTTTAAATTGATGAAAGTTGCGGGGGCGTATTGGCGGGGTGATTCTAACAATGCGATGTTACAGCGAATTTATGGAACAGCGTGGCGCAATGACAAGGAATTGGACGCGCATCTAAAGCAGCTCGAAGAAGCGGAAGCCCGCGATCATCGAAAAATTGGTACCGAAATGGATCTATTCCATTTTCAAGAAGAGGCGCCGGGCCAAGTTTTTTGGCACAATAATGGCTGGATTATTTATACAGAGCTTATGAACTATATGCGCCGTAAAGTACGCGCGCATGGATACCAAGAAATTAATACACCACAATTGTTGGATTCGCGTTTTTGGAAAGCATCTGGTCATTGGGACAAATACCGTGAAAATATGTTTTTGTTTGAGGACGAGGATAGTGAGAATCCAGCGGCTCTAAAACCAATGAGTTGTCCCGGCGGCGCCCAAGTTTACAAATCTAACAGACGTAGCTATCGCGAATTACCGATGCGTTTGGCCGAGTTTGGTCAAGTCTTTCGTAAGGAAGCGTCTGGCGCGCGTCATGGATTGATGCGGGTACAGGCCTTTACACAAGATGATGCGCATATTTTCTGCACGCATGATCAACTTGAAGATGAAGTTGTGAAAATGTGTGATTTGATTGAGGAGGTTTATGCTGATTTAGGTATGGCCAACGACATCACAGTTCATTTTGCAACTCGTCCTGAACAACGTATTGGGACAGAAGAAGATTGGGATCGCGCCGAAGCTGCTTTGCGAAAGGTCTTGGATCGGATTGATATGAAGTGGGTGCTCAATGAAGGTGATGGTGCTTTTTATGCACCAAAACTAGACTTCAAATTGCGGGATGCCATTGGCCGTGAATGGCAATGTGGAACAGTTCAAGTCGATATGAATATGCCAAGTCGCCTGCAACTATCTTATATTGGTGAAGATGGTAATAAACATGAGCCGCATATGGTGCATCGCGCTATTTTAGGATCTGTTGAGCGGTTTATTGGCGTGATGATTGAACATTATGCGGGCAAATTCCCACTGTGGTTAACACCTGTTCAGTGTGTTGTGGCGAGTATTACAGACGAAGCCAATGATTATGCACAAAAAGTGTATAACCAATTAAAAGAAGCGGGCATTCGTGCCGAGCTTGATATTCGTAATGAAAAAATTAATTATAAAGTGCGTGAACATTCGCTCGCGAAAGTGCCGGCTTTGTTTGTTGTAGGTGCGCGCGAAGCAGCCGATGAAACAGTTGCAATCCGTCGTCTCGGCAGTAAAGATCAGAATGTTGTTGATCTAACACAGGCGATTGATGATCTCGCTTATGAAGCGAAAGCGCCTTATTAATATGAATAAATATACCAAGTTGGCGCTTTGGATTGGGATTTATCTCGCCGTCGCGTTTGGTATTGGCCAAATCACGCAAGGCTCTATTGATAGTTGGTATATCGATTTAGAAAAATCATCTTTAACGCCGCCCAATTATGTTTTTCCGATTATGTGGACGATTTTGTATATCATGATTGCTACCGCCGGGTGGAAATTATGGACGACCGAGTGTGATCATTATCTTAAAATTCTTTACATTCGCTATACGGTGTTGAATTTGGCGTGGACTCCCGTCTTTTTTGGTTTTCATTGGATTTTTGCGGCTTTGGGCGTGATTATTTTGCTCAATATTGCTGCCGCTTTGATTATTAAGAAAGCATGGAAGCAAGTGCGGCTGGTTTCCTATTTGATGATCCCACCGACACTTTGGACGCTTTTTGCTGCCTATCTCAACCTTATGATATTTTCTTTAAACACTTGAAAAATATGTTAAAAAGCTTGCAAAAAGGCCGTTTGCCCCTTATTTATTCTTTATTCATTTTTAGAAATTAGAATGTAATAAATTGTCTTAACAACTAAAGGAGAAGACTCATCGCTAGACCACCATTTCAACCCCCGAAGGATAAGGGGCCTCGTACAAATTCAGATATAACTGCCGACGAAATACGTGTTGTTGGTGCCGATGGTGAAATGTTAGGCGTGATGAGTGTCGCTGCTGGAATTGAAGCAGCGGAAGAAGTTGGTCTTGATCTTATTGAAGTCTCTCCGAATGCTAAACCACCCGTTTGTAAAATCTTAGACTACGGCAAGTATAAATACGAACAGCAAAAGAAAGCGGCCGAAGCACGCAAAAAGCAAAAGACGGTTGATGTTAAAGAAATTAAAGTGCGTCCGAATATTGAAGACCATGATTATGGTGTGAAGATGAAAGCCGCGCGCCGGTTTTTGACCAACGAGGATAAAGTTAAGGTCACGTTGCGTTTTCGTGGCCGTGAAATGGCGTTTAAAGATCAAGCGGCGCAGCTTTTGGTACGTATTAAAGAAGATTTGGCAGACTTATCGAAGGTTGAATTCGAACCAAAGATGGAAGGGCGTCAAATGATTATGATTTTGGCACCAGACAAAACAGCCGTTGAAAAAGCGCAGCAACGCGCGGAAGCAGAAGAAAAGCAGGAAGCGCCGGAAGAAGCAAAGGCTGATAGTTAAGCTTTCCATTCATAAAGAGCATCTGGTTCTTTTTCTTCGTTTTCTGACCCATCCGTTTCTTTTATTTTTAAAAATCCATTTTTTTCGTAGAACGAAACGGCTGCCTGGTTCTGAATAAAAGTCCATAATTTATAGTGATTGGAATATGATTTTGCTTTATCTAATAAAGCTTTGCCTATTCCCTATCTTTGATGATTGGGTAGCAGATATAAATGTTCAGTCCATGTGTCATTGAAGGCAATAAAGCCTAGGATTTTATTATCATCTTCACACACATAGAGAGTACATTCTTTAAAAACAACGTTTTGAATAAAGTCGAAGTCTTCCTGAGGCGTATGTAGGGCTGGAAGATACGGCATTGCTTCTTCACGTGATGTTTTAAGAATTGAAGCGATTGACCTGCAATCATCCATTGTTGCTTTGCGAATATTA
>JBCDCD010000006.1:0-16992 GCA_039182445.1 Pseudomonadota bacterium
GGGTTTTGCAAACGTTAGGAAAAGCCGTTAAGGTGCCGTCACTCTTTTTCGTCACGACACTGCGTCCGTTAATGCCGACAGTATTTTTTGACATTTTTGCTCCTTGCTGTTTATTTCAACTAGCCAACGAGCATAATCAATCAGTCACTCAAAAAAAATAAGGCAAAAGTCTAGTCTAAATAGCCAGCTTTGGTATATCAGTAAACTCCTAGAGCGTTATAAGGTGAGTTGCCAAGAAAATTTATCGACGAGAGCGGAAATCAACAACGTTGTTATCACGAGGGAGTAATGTGTTAGGTCTGGATAATAAACCTAGAAGATTTTGCGCGTGTTCAAGCTCTGCATCAATCTCTCTCAATAACGTATTTAACGCATTTAATCGCCCTTTGGAATCGGCACTACTGGTTTGCAGTGTGGCTAAATCGTGTAAATGCTGATCCAGCAATTCTTTATGGCTTTTAATTTGGTACAGCAAAGGATTGGTGATGCTCTCACTCCACAAGGTGCACTCTTTGCGCATCCGTTGGAAGAACTGCATAATTTTAGCCACCGTTGTTGAGAAAAAACGGCGTATAGCAACACTCTTTTGAGAAACGGTCAGTAAGAAAGCCTGATTAAACTGTTCTGCATCACTAAAAATTTGCTCGATGTCGCGACGAAACTTTTTAGCCGGTAACAAGCGCGGTTCTAATAAAACGAGTTCATGAGTTTCTTGAAATTTGTTATAAATCGATTCGGCCATTTTATTGCTTAATTCCGCTTCATGGCAAAACTCAATCATCATGGAATCAATGTGAGCAAAAAATTCTTTCATGCTGCGCATAATGCCGACAGTGGTTTTACTCTCGATCAACTCTTTTTTAGTTTCAAGAATACGTTTTTCAATTTTTTCGTTAGAGCAGGTTCTTAACATGATGTGCATTTGCTTTTCCATCAAACGCTGGCTAGGTTTGAGCGTTACCATGGCCCGGTTTAAAGCCGCACGCGTGGTTTCAGTTTTTGCCACCAAACCTTTCACATGATCTTTGCTGACGTTTTGCAAGGCTTCCAACTCATTCCTTTGCGTCACCAGTTGATTACGTTGATTCATTAGCACTTTGTTATTTTCCGTGACTAAGGATTTAGCATCTTCAACCACGGTTTCCCATAACAAGTTGTGTTTATTTTCAAGAATCGAAACTGACAGTAATTTCTCTAAACTTTCTAGGTTACTGCGCTCGACGAGATCTGCATCTTCTTTAACTTTTCCCGTTAGCGCTTTTTGCGCTGAAACAGGAACCACTGCTTGTGTTGGAATATCCAAATGCCGACTAGTCTCTTCGCGCACGGCATCAATATTGGCGCGAATTTCTTCCGGTGTTTTTAATTCATCCCACAGCACATCAATTTTATTGAGAACCGCATACAAACCGACATTCGGTCGATTATTTAACTGTTTGACGTGTTTTTCCCACATTTCGAGATCGCTGGCAGAAACCCCGGCATCAGCTGCCAAGATAAAAACCACCGCTTGCGCACTGGGGATCATATTAATGGTTAATTCCGGCTCATTGCCTAAAGCGTTTAGTCCCGGTGTATCAAGAATCGCTAAACCTTTTTGCAATAAAGGATGTGGGTAGCTGATAAGCGCATGCCGCCATACTGGTATTTCTACCATTTGATTTTCGCCTAAGTTTTTTGCCAGAGTTTGACGATCAAACCCTAGGGCCAAGGCATCAGCTAGCGCAATTTTTTTGGTTTCAGTGATATTTTCTAGTGCTCTCACCATTTTATCGTTAGATTCGGAAGGCAATTCAATGTCAACCCAATGCTTAGGATCTTTTTTATATTCCTGGATAGACATGTCTTGCAAACGGGTTTCTATGGGCAGCAATCGCAAGTAAGCATGTTTGGCGTCACGATCGTAAAAAATTTCGGTGGGGCACATGGTGGTTCTTCCCGCTTGGGAAGGTAGCATGCGTCGACCCGATTCGCCGAAGAAAATGGCGTTGATTAACTCGGTTTTGCCCCGTGAAAACTCACCAACAAAAGCAATGGTGAGGTAATCAGAGTGTAGAGTCTCAAGCATTTGATACAAGCGCTTATCCGCTTCGTTAGTAAATACTTGATTACGTCTCATCCATAAGCGATAGGATTTAAGCTCTTTGATCAATTGGCTTTTCCATTGATCAAAAGACGTTAAATTCTCGGAGAGACCGGCTGCTTCCATCAGTGACTCGTTTTTGGGGTTCTTTGTTAACATAGTATTATCAGCTTAGATTAGCAAAAGTTTCATGAACTTGGGGCTTAATTCATCTCGGCTGCAACAATCACCCGACGAGACAATGGTATAACATTCTATCTTTTTGTTAATAAATTTGCATCAACCATACATTGTCGAAGCGAATGCTAGGTATTGTACATTATAAAGTATCAACATTTTAAGGAATAAAATACCAATAATCAGAAACATAGGTGATAAGTCAAAACCGCCAACAGCCGGTACTAAACGACGAATAGGGCGTACGAAAGGTTCCGATACTTGATAGAAAATGCCAGCCATGGGATTCACATGTGCGCCACCTAACCAGCTGAGTAATGCCCCAATAATCGTTACATAAAGTACCAAGTTCAAGAGTTGTTCGAACACCCCCCACAATACAAAGACAAAAATATCTAAAGGGCTGATCGAAATACCTTTTAATAAATTGATAATAAAAATTTTTATTAAAATGACCGTGGCTGCAAACACCAATGAAGCGTTATCCACACCACCATAACCGGGAATAATTTTTCTCAAGGGTATCAATACAGGGTTGGTTAATTTGACGGTAAACTGGGAGAGGGGATTATAAAAGTCAGCTCTTACTAACTGTAGTAAGAAACGAAATAAAATCACCATAATATACAACTGAAAAAAGATTCTTATCAAAAAAATAAAAGGTTCCATACAAACTCCGTGTTATTCACACATTTTGTTATTCAGATTTACCACTGGTTATCTATCGTATCACTTTAACTTCCTAGTGTTTTACTGCGTTCACACCCCTTCGCAACCGCTTCACTAATAATGGTGACAAATTGCTTTTCGTGCAATAGCTTGAGCGCAGCTTCTGTGGTTCCACCAGGCGATGTCACTTGTTCGCGTAATACGCTGGGTTCACAGGTTGCGTTTTGTAACAAATCACCCGCACCTTGCAAGGTTTTTATAGCCAATTGTTTGGCAGCAGCAGCCGATAGCCCTTGTTCAATACCGGCTTTTATTAAACACTCTGCGAAATAAAAAACATAAGCTGGCCCACTACCCGATATCGCTGTCACCGCATGCATATCCTGCTCGCTGCTCAACCACAAGATTTCTCCAACCTGCAAGAAAAGTTGTTCCGCCAGTTGCCGTTGTGTCTGGGTGGTTGTCTCTGTGGCATAAAGCCCTGTCATGCCTTGACCCATGGTGGCTGGCGTGTTTGGCATGGCTCGTACAATAGCGGGCGAGGTTTCAAAGCAATCCGCTATCTTTTGTAATGTCACACCTGCTGCCAACGAAATAATCAAATGCTCGTCGTTAACCTGAGGGGCAATTTCTTGGCAAACGCCCACAATGTCTTTGGGCTTTACCCCGATCACAATCACCGATACTTGCTGAGTCAGTTGGCTATTGGTATCGACAAGTGCTAAGCCCGGATGATTCACTTGCAGCTTTTGCCGTTTTGCAGGATTACGATTCGTTGCAACCAGCTTGCCTATCATTTCTGTCGATTGACTTAGGTAACCAGCAATAATGGCTTGCGCCATATTGCCCGCCCCTATAAATCCGATATTTTTTTGCACAGTAAACCTTTCATAATGTTTATATCAATGGATTGAAGACAGAAGCCTTACTCAAGCGGGTCTAGGGCCAAAAATCGCTGTGCCCAAGCGTACCATGGTGCTTCCATTAGCAATCGCTAACTCATAATCATTAGACATTCCCATGGATAAAGTATCCAATGTCGGTATCTTGGTTTGATATTTGGCAAATAGTCCTTGTAAGCGTGCAAACTGTTTTTGTAAACGTGATGTGTCATCGCCCACGTTTTCTGCAATGGCCATTAGACCTCGCAAATTTAAATGTGGCGCAGCTTGAGTGGCTGCAATCAGACTGTCGAGCTCTTCAGGAAGACATCCAGACTTTTGCGGCTCCTCAGAAATATTGACTTGAAGCAACAGATTGAGTGGTGGAAGCTCAGCATGCAAACCTCGATGTTCATTGAGCCGTTCAATAATTTTTTTTCTATCGACACTGTGTACCCAATCAAAATGTCCCGCAATACCTCGGGTTTTATTGGATTGAATCGGCCCAATAAAATGCCAAATCAAATCCTTGTGAGGATTAGTTGCGATTTTTTCTTCGGCTTCTTGCCAATAACTTTCTGCAAAATGTCTTTGTCCGGCAGCGTAGGCTTGCTCTATCTTTTCAAACGGATGGAACTTACTCACAGCCAGTAAAAGCACTGCTTCAGGCTGACGATGGTGTTTACTACATACTTCTGCAAGCTTTTGATTTATTTCTAAAAGCTTTTCTTGGATAGCCATCACACTTAATTGCCTCAAATGATAATAATAAGAGAATTATCGCACGAGTCAGACTAAACTAATGGGTATAACGCTGTTCAGAGTCTCCTTATTCGTGCTATGTCATCATCATGTCGATACGAAAAATCGTTACTACGATACTCGACGGCATGCAATGACCGTTTAGCTGAATCATATCTGATGTAAAAGGAGAAACTCAACGAATAATTTCCAATGGGAATATGCTATGGTGAGCAGAGTAAAAAGCTGCAACCTAATGTTTCAACGTCATTTTTTTAAAATTATATACCGCATCGTTCTTGGAAATGCAGCCACACAACAAAGGCTCACTGCATCTCTACAGACAACAGGTATCAACAGCTAATTGGGATCATAAAGGATGGATATTACCGAATTACTCGCCTTTAGTGTCAAAAATAAAGCCTCTGATCTTCATTTATCCGCAGGTTTACCGCCAATGATTCGCGTCGATGGTGATGTACGTCGTATCAATGTACCTTCTTTGGATCATAAAACAGTCCACTCTCTCGTTTATGACATCATGAACGATAAACAACGCAAAGATTATGAGGAATTTTTTGAGACAGATTTTTCCTTTGAGTTGCCAGGGGTCGCCCGTTTTCGTGTCAACGCCTTCAACCAAAATCGCGGTTCGGGTGCGGTCTTCCGAACCATTCCATCTCAAGTATTATCACTCGAAGAAATCAGCGCGCCCAATATTTTTCGCCAAATTGCCGAAAACTCACGTGGCATGGTGCTCGTCACAGGCCCGACCGGCTCGGGTAAAAGTACCACGTTAGCCGCCATCATTGATTACATCAACAACAACAAATACGAACATATTTTGACCGTTGAAGATCCCATTGAATTTGTCCATGAAAGTAAAAAATGCTTGGTCAATCAACGTGAAGTGCATCGAGATACGTTAGGATTTAATGAAGCCCTACGCTCGGCACTGCGTGAAGACCCCGATATTATCCTGGTGGGTGAGATGCGGGATTTAGAAACCATCCGCTTAGCCATGACTGCCGCGGAAACCGGCCACTTAGTCTTTGGCACTTTGCATACCACATCAGCCGCCAAAACTGTTGACCGTATTATCGATGTGTTTCCTGCTGCGGAAAAAGACATGGTGCGCTCTATGATGTCGGAATCAATACAAGCTGTCATATCGCAAACCTTGTTGAAAAAAGTCGGTGGCGGACGGGTCGCGGCCCATGAAATTATGATTGGCACACCCGCCATTCGTAATCTCATCCGTGAAGATAAAGTTGCGCAAATGTATTCTGCTATTCAAACAGGTGCTGGCGCGGGTATGCAAACGCTGGATCAATGTCTGAAAGACTTGGTCGCTAAAGGTTTAATCAGTCGCCAAGATGCTCGCGAAAAAGCGAAAGATAAAACCTCTTTTTAATTCCAATAATAACAATAAGTATTAACAATGCAGCACCTTTAGCGCTGCGTCAATGAGATTGAGCCATGGATTTTGAAGCACTCCTGAAACTAATGGTTAAAAAACGCGCCTCGGATTTGTTTATTACCGCTGGCGTCGCCCCCTGCGTGAAAATTCACGGCAAAGTGGTTCCAGTTACGCAACGTAAACTGTCGCCAGAAAAAGCACGCGAAGTTGTGCTGTCTGTTATGAATGAAGAACAACGACGCGATTTTTCGCGCACCCACGAATGTAACTTTGCTATCAGCGCTCAAGGCATTGGGCGTTTTCGTGTGAGTGCCTTTCAGCAACGTAACCAAGTGGGCATGGTATTACGACGTATAGAAACCCGTATCCCCACATTGGAAGAATTGCGTTTGCCTACTGTTATTTCAGATCTGGCCATGACCAAGCGTGGCCTTATCGTCTTTGTGGGTGCCACCGGTACCGGTAAATCCACTTCCTTAGCCGCCATGATGGGCTATCGCAACCGTAACGCTTCCGGACACATTATCAGTATCGAAGACCCTATCGAGTTCATGCATGACCATCAAAAGTGTATCGTTACGCAACGTGAAGTGGGTATCGATACCGACACTTTCGAAATTGCACTGAAAAATACCTTACGTCAAGCGCCCGACGTCATCATGATTGGTGAGGTGCGAACGCGAGAAACCATGGATTACGCCGTTGCTTTTGCGGAAACCGGCCATCTGTGTTTATGTACTTTGCATGCTAACAATGCCAACCAGGCTTTAGATCGTATCCTGCATTTCTTCCCCAAAGATAGGCACAATCAATTGTTGATGGATTTGTCATTAAACTTGAAAGCGATTGTTGCCCAACAACTCATCCCAACACCAGATGGCAAAGGCCGCCGCGCAGCCGTCGAAGTTTTAATTAATTCGCCACTCATGTCTGATCATATTCGTAA
The DNA here is from genome assembly GCA_039182445.1 of Pseudomonadota bacterium. Lineage (GTDB taxonomy): Bacteria > Pseudomonadota > Alphaproteobacteria > Micavibrionales > Micavibrionaceae. Next base: position 6,918 of record JBCDCD010000006.1, read on the forward strand.
AAATGAGTTGCATCTGTTAAAAGAACTCATGAAAAAATCGACCGAAATGGGTATGCAGACTTTCGATCAAGCCCTGTACCGGCTGTTTAAAACCGGCGAAATCACTTATGAAGATGCGCTACAACATGCCGACTCGGCCAATGATTTGCGCCTGATGATCAAACTCGACAGTGCCGACCAATACGGAGAAACCGATGCCGGTTTTGCGGGCATGACATTGGAAGGCCGTACCAATTAAATACAAATGCAAATTCAATAAACAACATCCCAATCAGACGAGGATCATTTTGTGCTTGATAAGGATATCAGCCAACGTATTGCCATAGCACGCGTTTTTCTCATTTTTGGCATCATTGTTATTCATGTGCCACCATCACTGCCTCTCGCCGAACTCAGCCAAGCGCCTTTTGATCTTATCCGAGGCTTTTTTACTCACGGTCTCTTCCGCGGCTCCGTGCCTGTTTTGACCATGATTTCCGGTTACTTATTATTTCACTCACAAATTGATCAGCAATTTAACCAACTCATTAAAAAGAAATCGCGCAGCTTATTACTGCCCTTAATACTTTGGAATATCCCTTTGTTGGTGGTCGTCTTTATCATCCAACAACAAGGTTTGATGCAACATGATTTTTCGGCACAACTGGTGCCTTTTGATTGGCTCAATTGGCTTAATGCCCTCACCGGCTTAACCGGCGTAACCATCAATTACCCGCTCAACTTTTTGCGGGATTTATTTGTCCTGGCATTATTAGCTCCCATCTTTGGTTGGTTTATTCGCTACCAACCAAAGATGGGCTTAATTTTGGTGATGGCTTTATTTTATTCCACTTGGGATGGCCGCTTAATCTATAACAACATCATGCCAATAAACTTTTACTTAGGCGGTATGGCAGCGATTTACCAATGGAATGTAAAACGACTGGATCCTTATGCCATCCCAGCGGTTATACTCTTGGCAATCCTTTGCTTTGCCGTGGCTTGGTTTGATTTTTTTGAACCGCGTAGTTTTAAAACCTTATCACCTTTTTTAATTTGGCCAGCTTTGGCTTTGCTGTGCCATTCTCGTGTCGGCCATTTTTTAGCGTCCTTATCGCCGCATAGCTTTTTTGTGTTTCTTAGCCATGGGCCTATTTTATTTGCCGTGGCAATTGTTTATGGCCGGTTCAATCACAGCCTACCCTTTGCTGTGTATTGGCTTCTTGCACCCTTTGTGGTTTTTGGTATTGCCGTGTACAGCCATAAATTCTTACGGCATTTTTTCCCAACAATAACGCGTTTTATATTGGGTGGTCGTTAGTCGCCGTTAAGTCGAGATGTAAAAAATAGCGACTAATACCCATCGGTGCTATTTAACACAACGCCATACCAATGAAGAGACTGATTAATAAGGTATTAAATCGGGGTGTTCTTTGTAAATAGGTTCTAAAACTTCTTCTAAAATTGCTGCTATAGAGTAAGCCACTTGCTTCCTTACTCTTAAGAATTCCTCATGAGAACTATTTTCTTCTGACAAGATAGCAATTTCATTGAGTTTCTGGGAGCTCTCAAGAGCAAGTTTCATGATTTGTTCAGCAAGTTGTTTTTCCATCAATGATTCCTATGAATAATACGCGCAATGACAATCTGATTAAACCCAATCAATATTATGCCATTTTTTCTTACATGAAATGAGATATTAAAAAAACATTGTAATAACATTAAACATTGTTTTTATGAATACCACGATTAAGTTAATCGTGGTTTGATGACCAAAACCAATTGTTAGTTACACTCATTGTTCGATACACCAGATGCCTAACCTGGCAACACGACTGAGTATCTTTTATATCTCAATTACTTGTAACAAAATGCTTCGTATTCCGGGTCCATACGGGGAACACGAAAAGAAAGTTCTTCCCCATTATTATCCATACAATCTCTGATGCATCTTTGAAAATTCATGGACTGGAAATCAGGATCAGGTAACCAATATAGACACATTTCTATACATCTGTCTTTTAGTGAATCACCAGTAGGGTGCATGTAAACAGTAGCGGAATCTCCTCTGATAGACAAAACACTAGCTATCAAGCCACCAATGATAATATCGGCACCCGTTACAGTAATACCAAATTCAATAATAGGTATAACAATGACCCATTCCCCTGAAGGATCAAAAAGATTAACAGGGTTTTGATCACTATATCCGTAGAGATGATTGAGCTGATTTCTGAACAAATCAATATTATTGTATTTATTCAGTTGTTTTGTTGCCTGAGACTGATTTAACAAAATACCAATGGGGTCACTCTGAATGTATCGACCTATTGAAGGGTCATAATCACGGTTATGATTGTAATATAAGCCGGATTCATGATCATAGTATTGACCTGGAAAGCGTAATCTCACACGAGTTTTTTGTCCATTTTGATCAGGATCTCGTTCTGCTTTACCCACGCCAAAAGCATCGCTATCCCAACGCCACACCACTTCTTTAACTTGATTAGTAGCAAGTCTCGGTGTGTTAAGATGATCTGTGTGTAAATAGAGAATACGTTGCCAACGAACATCACCACTATCTTTAAACTTGGTTTCGATTTGCGCAATAGGTTTACCTGATAACCAGATAATATCACGATGCAATTTTTTTTGGTTATTCAGTCCTTTAACCGTTTCTGTTTGTAACCAGCCATTGGGTAGATAACTAAAATACAAACTTCGATAATCAAGGTTTTCATTATCTTGTTTATGTAAAGTTTTTTTAATACGTTGGTTTTTATGATTATAGGTATAACTCGCGTATTTTTTGTTATTTTTGTAAAAAGCGGTTAAACGATTGGTCACATCATATTTAAAATGACGTTTCCCTTTTCTATCTTCAATTAAATTACCGTTGCTGTCATAGTTAAGGGCTTGATTATTGATTTTGATTAAATGATTTGCATTTTTATCATAGGAATACGTTTTTAGCTTTGTGAATTTTTCATCTTGCCTCGATAAAGTGAGTCTATTGCCTGCAGCATCATATTCATATTTTGTTGATGTATTTCGTTGTTTCTCTTCAGTAATACGATTTAACCCATCATAAAAAAACTCTTGAGAAAGCTCTGGACGCAAAAAACGTTCAATCATTGTTATGTTACCAAGCTCATCGTAGCGATAGGCTAGTGACTGTACCGTTTTCTGTGTATCCTCAGTTGTTAATTGTTTGATACGATTATTTTCATCGTATTGGTAAGTCGTGCTTAAGCCATTACCCCATGTTAATGATGTTAATTTTTGCTCAAAACCTTGATAATTTAAGTCTGAAACCACGTTAAACGTTTTTTTATCGCGTGTTGCTGTCACTTGCTTCACTTGCCCTTTGTCGTCGTGGCTATAGTTTACAACCAGACCACTTGGATAAGTGATACGAGCAAGTTGCCCCCCTGGTAAATACGAAAAGTCTGTCGTATGAGTTTCACCTTCGAAATGTGTTTGTACTCTTGAAAAATTACCAGCGATATCATACTCGTAACGGGTTTCACTGCCATTACCTGTCACTCGACATAATTTACCTACACCATTTTTACAATCATCGTAAACATAGCTTCGGTGTTTTTTATGACCGCCATTTTGCGTATAGACTTCTTCAATCATACGATTTAACGCATCAAAACGCCGCTTTATGATAATGCCATTTTCTTTAATTTCTTGGGTAACATTACCGGCATTATCATATTGGTAACGCGTAGAACCTGTAGAAGGACTTATCGAATGTATCAAGCGTTCAAAACCATCATAGTGATATTCAGTCACTACACCTCGTGGGTCTATGACTTGATACACTTGACCTTGCTCATCATAAATGAACTGAGTTACCTGCCCCATATTATCTTTAGTGGCGACTAATTGATTTTGAGCATTGAATGTTTGATGGCTCGAACCATTAGGTAAAATAACTTTATTGGGATTTGTTTGTTGGTCTGTGTATTGATAAGTCACTTTAGTCTCATTTATTTCAATATGACGCTGGCTATTATCAAAAACGACTTTTTGTATTTGAAGTAGCTTATTCACTTCATCTTGATTATTTGAAGTCAATATTTGATTACCTTCAGCGTCATAATGATAGGATATACTATTGTTATCTCGGTCTTTGACGCTGATTACTTGACCTTTTTCATTAAACTGACGAGAATAAAAACGTCCATCCGGGTATTCAACACTAAAAAGACGATTCAGTTCATCATAACCAAAGTGGGTTGTTGCTTCTAAAGGAGTATCGACTGCTGTTGTATGCTGAGTGACTAAATTAGATGAATTATAACTCATTCGGCTACGCATACCATTGGGATCTATCGCAGCTAAAACACGACCTTTATCATCATATTCATACTGCGTGCTTTGGTTAAGCGCATTGGTAGTCTTTATCAAGTTACCCACTAAATCGTATTCATGCGTTGTTTTGTCTTCTACATCCGTGCGTGGACCATCTTCAAATATTAACAAATCATTCTCGTAATGAAATTTTTTGATGAGTGCTTTACTGTTTTCCACAGAAGTATCAATTTTTCTAACTTGAACAGGGTAATCATTTTCATAGGTGATAGTTTCTAGAGAACCAGGAGTTTGTTTTTCTAGCAATTTACCCGTTCGTGAATCACCTAACCATCTCGTTCTCTCTACAAACTGATTATCGATAGTGATATTTTTTTCAGAATATAAAGGTTCGTTATCTTTCAATGACTCATATTCATAAGTATCAATTTCAACTTTGCCGCTTTTCCATTCTTTTGCAGACATAACAAGATTACCAAAAGCAGAACGTTGCGTTCGACTTTTAATCACACAATCGTCACAAGAATGATTCGCTTCGAACTTTGTTCTCTCAATAGGATAATGCCAAGCATTCTTCAAAAGCTCTTGTTCTGCGAATAAAGTATTTAATGTAACGACGTACGTATTATCATTTTTTTGCACATAAAATAAATTGTTGGTGCTATCAATCACACTTTTCCAATTATTAGACCAATTTTCAACAGTGAAATTTTCTGATGGTGATATTTCCGCATGCACAAAACGTGTATCTCGCGTTTCAATATACCCATCTTTATTGACTCTGGCTTGGAAAATCACTTCATTGTCGGCAGAAATGATTTTTGTTAGTAATTCAGGATGCGATTCATCTTGATAAAAATATTTTTCTTTTGCATGTCCATTAAAATTTCTGAGTGCTCCCTCTACAAATAACACAGAAGTCAATCTTTGTTGGGCATCATATTCATGAATAATTTTTTTGCCACTCTTCATTTCAACTATTTTAACTAGTTGTTCTGAATCATTATAAAAAAACTTATAACGCTCATCTTTTTCATTAACAATACGAATGAGTTGATTTAATTCATTGTATTGATATGTTAGATTTGGAGTACGGCCTGAATTTAGGTATTGAATTTGTTGGCCTGCTTCGTTAAAAATGTAAGTTTCAGTTTGAGAAAGATGCAATTCCCAATGAATTTCTCCTTTATCATTTTCAACACGCTTTAACTCTCTGCCGCCATATTCATTATTAAATTCATACCAAGCTGATTCTTGCCAATAGAACAGAAGATTTTCATCTAAAGCATTACTCACAACCGCATAGTTGCCAACCGGTAACTCTGCTATTTTCATTTGTGAAAGAACATCATGTTCAGATTCAGATAAAAACTCTAAACGGCTAATATTTGATAGATTCAGTTGCCAATCGGATTTTTGCAAATTTTCAGCGTCATATTTATAGAGAATATAGCCTAAGCCATTGGTCGTTACCCTCAAGCGCCATCAGGCCTGGAGCTTCACCATTCAGGACGCGATTGATGCCGGACAGTTTGCCCTGTACCGTCAGCCGATTGTGGCTGTAGATCAGGTCGTGGACAAGCGCTGCGACGCGGACCCAGCGCACTATGAAATTTTGGTGCGGATGGTCAACGCAAAAGGCGATATGATTTCGCCGAACCGTTTTATTCCCGCGGCTGAACGCTATCATCTAATGCCCATGGTGGATCGCTGGGTTGTCGATCAGTCCATTAGGCGTCTGGAGTCGCTGCTTGATCATTCTGCGCCCCATCGAACATTGCCAGTTCATGCCATCAATCTCTCGGGCGATAGCCTTAATGACGATCAGTGTTGTGAAGAGCTAGTGAGGCGGATTGACGGCTGTCGGCTGCCCCCGCGCCAGCTCTGTTTTGAGGTGACCGAAACATCTGCGATCGCCAATCTTCGTCAGGCCAGCGAATTTATGCGTGCTCTGAAACAAATGGGCTGTCTATTCTCCCTGGACGACTTTGGCTCTGGCATGTCATCCTTCGGCTATCTCAGCTCGCTGCCCGTGGACTTTGTCAAGATTGACGGCAGGTTTATCCAGGGAATTGAGACCGATGCGTCGAAGGTCACGATTGTGGAGTCTATTGTGCATGTGGCCACATCTCTGAAGCTCAAGACGATCGCCGAGCGCGTAGAGCAGGTCTCGATTGCTCATCGCCTAAAGTCTCTGGGCGTTGACTATATTCAAGGGTTTAAAGTCGGATATCCGGTGCAGTGGACCTAGCGATCGCCAGTTTAGAACTGGACTTGCCAGCGGGCTCAATTGGCACATAATGGTCGCATATCTTCCATTCTGTAGATCTGACTGGGGTAATGCCGCAAGTATTGATGACAGGTTCAGCATTCTCTCGTCATGTGAACAACGGTAGACGTCCTTTTATCCCGACTCTGCCCAATAACTTTTTACTGCGACCCGAGGCGTTGAGCCAGCTCAGGACGATGCTGCTTGACCCCAGCAGCAGCTCGACCCTTGTGCTGTCGTCACAGAATGGCCTGGGCGGTATGGGAAAAACCCTGATGGCCTTGGCACTAGCGGAAGACTCAATGGTGATGGCCGCTTTCCCCGATGGGATTCTGTGGGCGAGCCTGGGGCAAGCGCCGGATCGTCTAGAGCTGTTGGTTCAGTGGCTGCGGATTTTGGGATCGCCGGAGCTGCATACGCCAACGATTGCCCTGGCCTCGAAGCATTTACGCTATTTGATCCGCCGCCGCCGATTACTGTTGGTTGTGGATGGGGTGGTGGCGCTTGAGGATCTGGCACCGTTTCAAGTGGTGGAAGATACGGCCTGTCGACTCCTGGTGACCACTCGGGACGTGACGGTCCCCCAATCCCAGACTTACGCCTTGCAGACGATGACCGCCAGCCAGGCGCTGCAATTTTTCACGGCGCAGCTTGAGCAGCCGCTGGGGGCGAAACAAAAAAAAGACGCGCTTCAGTTTGCGAAAGCAGTTGGCTATCTGCCGCTCTCTCTAAATCTGGGAGTGGCGCAGGTCAAGATCGGGCTGAGCTGGGAAGAGCTTCTGATAAATGTTGATCCGAGCGTCAATCCGACTGACAGTTCGTTGAGTGATCTGGATGAACCGAATGTAGATTCGACCCAAGACCCTGCCCCTCCCTTGAGCGAAACCGCCGCCGAGTCCGCGCCTCACAGCCAAAAACCGGGCCTCTCGCTCGCCAACATTCAGTCTCTATGGAAAGCTGACGACAGTCGTGATCATCAACATCAGGCTCGACAAAACTGTCTGCAGCTTTGCTTAATGCAGCTTGCGCCTGAACTGAGGTTTCGATTCGCGGCGCTGGGGCTGTTTCCGTGCAACGTGGCAATTACGCCGCAAATGGCAGGTACGGTCTGGGCGCTCACTGAAGCGGAGGCGCTCCACCATCTTCAGATTCTGGAGCGTCAGGGGTGCCTTAGTGCCGGAAACTCCCGTCCAGAGCTGTCATTCTGTCTGAGTTCAGTCATGCGCGATATGGCCCGCTGGCTGCTGAACCGTTCCCAAGATGCGACCATCATGTCCGGCGTGGGCCTGTCTTGGTCCGGCGCTCAGCGCCAGTTTTTGGAGCGATACCGTCCCCTGCTGCCGGATGGACAATGGTACAACCTGCCGCCAGACCCCTACATTTACCCTCAGCTTTTCTGGCATCTGGAGCAGGCCGGATGGCACGGTGAAATCCATCAGCAGCTTCAGGCGTCCAGCGCGGTAGGACGTCACGCCTGGTACGATGCCTGCGATCGCCTGGAGCTGCATGAGCACTTCACGGCTGATCTGGGGCGAGCGTGGCGGCTAGCGCAGCAGATTTATCAGGCCGCTCCTGAGCATTCGATTGGACTACAGGTCCGCTACGCTCTGACCACTGCGTTCGCGCGCCAGCATCCGGCCCAAGAGGTTCTGGCGGTAGACGAGACCCAGCGGCCCTATCTGTCCGAGCGCCTGCGGGAAGACAGGGCCCACACCAAGGTGCTGATTCAGGCGGCGCGGTATCTGCCGGATCTAGCTTTAGATGTGCTGCTGGCGACCGTTAATTCAGCATCGCCAGCGGCCGCCCAGACAATCTTTGAGCTGCTGAGCACGGTGCATCAGGACTCTCCGAAGCTAGCCCTTGAGCTGACGACCTATCTTTCGGCGACTCCGACCGAAGTTGACGCCCTGATCCGTCTCGTGCCTGAACATTCTACTTTTTGTTTACCGCTGCTGACGCGTCTGCATCAGACGGTTGATGATGCCCGTCTGGTCGCGGGTATAGCCTGCCTGGCCCAGGCCAGCGGACACAGCTTTCATCCGGAGCTGTATTCCCTGCTTCAAACCGTCGACCATCCGCTAGATCGACTGCTGCTCCTGGATCAGCTCCACGAACGCCTGCCTGAGTTCTTACAGAAGTCGTCAGGAGCGCTTAGGCAAGACTGCCTTGAGGCCCTGTCCGCTCAGCGTGAAGGCCTGGGGCGACTTCCTCTGGACTACGGCCCGGCGCTGACAGAAATCGATTCGGCGACGGAGGCATTCCTTGACTGCCATCAGGCGCAAGGATGGGCCGTTGCCCTCTACTTTGTAAAATATCCGGCCCTGATGATTGAGCAAGCTCACCGCCGGTCGGTAAGCATTCGCTCCGAGGAGAAGCGTTCTATCACCCAGGCGTTTCTAGTCCCGCGTTTGGCTGATTATCAGCGCCGTGAAGTTTGGCGAAACTCCGGTCAGTTCAGCGATCCTGAGTGTAGGGCTAGGGTTTTAGTCCGCCTCGTGCCGTTTCTTCCAGAGGCGATACGGCCTCTGCTCGCCACCCTGAGGCTATTTGAGACGCCAAAGAAGCTGGAGGCCATGATGCTGTGCCTCCCGGCTCCAGCGGCCCTAGAGCCGGAAATCTATGCCACAATTTCAGCCCTGCGAACTGTTCAGGATGTCTTGCCCTACCTGCGTCAAGTGATGTCCTATCAGCCGCAGGGCCTCGTGGCGATGTTGCCCGACATTCCATTTGACCCGGACTGCATGTGCGAGATTCTCCGGACGCTAGCGCCGGTGCCGCCAGCGATCGGAGCCGCTGTTTTGGAGCGAGTTGAGGGGATTCCACCGGTGTATGAACGGGCTACGGCCCTAGGGCAGATTGGGCCGCTGCTGCCCCAGCCGACTCAGTCTGAGGCGCTTGCGGCTGCCCGGCGGATTCAGTTTCCCTACGCTCGCGTTGTTGCCCTTGCAGGCTTTATTCCGGCTTTTCCGGAGATGGTGCCGGAGGCAATGGCCGCGCTGAAAAGCTGCCACGCTGATTCTCCAGATGATCTGTACGAGGCACTGATTCCGGTCCTGCCGGATGAGGAGCGGGCCGAGGTGATCGCGCTTATTTTTACCATTGCCGACCTTTCCTCGCGGTTAGAGCGCCTGATTCGAGCACTGCCCTATCAGCCCAGCCTAATTGATGAGATTAAGCGCCTGATGAACGCCAATCCAGACCTTCAGACTGAATGGGAGTTCGGGCGGATTTTAGACGCGCTGCACCGAGCCTGTGAAGCAAATTTGTCGCGGGTAGGTCCCCAATGGCCCCGCACCACGGCGTTGATTCTAGCGATGCTGCCCCTGTTGGATTGGCAGTACAGCCCGTTTCATGTTTGCGAAGACTCTGACTTCGACTTTTGTGACCTGATAAATGCCTATCTTGATCGGCAGACCCAATCGCTGGACGAGCTGGACTCGTCTGATGAACCTCTAGAGGCGGCGATCGCGCCCAGGACGATTTCCCAGTGCCTTGACTTTTTTA
>JBCDCD010000007.1:0-16653 GCA_039182445.1 Pseudomonadota bacterium
AAACAATATAAGCAAATACTATGGCAGTGTGGTTTGGTGGTTGCGCAAGCTTTTGACGAGAGCGAAGATCCTGATGGCGAAATGCACGTTAACCATTTGATGGAATGGATTGGCGGTATGTTCAGTGAACCTAAACTACGAAAAGCGCCGGAAAATATAAGTCCGAGCGAAAAAACCGCTTTAAAAAAACTGCGTGCTCTCCTAAAACAATAATAACGAACTTTGAAGAAACTCTTTTACTAATATGTCCGAAAATCTGTCCTTTCTCACTGGTGTAAATGCCGAATATATCGCCCATTTATACGCGCAATATCAACGCAATCCGGCCAGCATTGATCCAAGTTGGAAGCAATTCTTTTCTGGTCTTGATGATGATGAAATTGCGATTTTAAAAGAGCTTCATGGCGCAAGCTGGACACCGGAAGAAAACCGCCGCGAAGGCAATGGTTTTCAATCACTTGGATCAGAAAGTTTGGTGAAAACCAATCCGGCGATTGAAAAATCCAATAAAGCGTCTATGGAAGATTTTCAATCGAAAGACGTGCGTCAAACCGTGCTCGATTCCGTACGGGCAATTATGCTCATTCGTGCTTATCGTGTGCGCGGTCATTTGGTTGCCGATCTTGATCCGTTGGGTTTAAAAGAAGAAACTTATCACCCTGAATTGGACCCGGCACATTACGGGTTTGAAGAAGGCGATTATAATCGCCCCATCTTTATTGATGGCGTGCTTGGTTTGGACAGTGCAAGCCTCAATGAGATCATTAGTGTCCTCAAAGAAACCTATTGTGGCAAAATCGGTGTTGAGTTCATGCATATGAGTGATCCTGATGAAAAGGGTTGGATTCAACGCCGAATTGAAGAGCCGCATAATAAAACTGATTTTACTGAGAAAGGACGTCGCGCCATTTATGAACGCCTTGTTGCGGCGGAAGGGTTCGAACAATTCCTGCATAAGAAACATACAGGCACCAAACGCTTTGGTTTGGATGGTGGTGAAGCCCTAATCCCCTGTATTGAACAAATCATGAAGCGCGGTGGGCAGCTTGGCCTTGAAGAAATTTGTATTGGTATGGCGCACCGCGGCCGTTTGAATGTTTTGACCAACGTCATGGGCAAGTCATTCACCGCGATGTTCTCTGAATTCCAAGGCATGCCGAGCAAGCCGGAAGATGTGCAAGGTTCAGGCGATGTGAAATACCATATGGGCGCGTCATCGGATCGTAATTTTGATGGCAATAATATTCACTTATCTTTAAGTGCGAACCCGTCACATTTGGAATGCGTCAATCCGGTTGTGGTTGGTAAAGTGCGCGCAAAACAAATTCAACGCGATGACTTTCAAGCTGAAAAAGTTATGCCACTTCTTTTGCATGGTGACGCGGCCTTTGCGGGGCAGGGGATTGTGCCGGAAACACTAATGATTTCTGAGTTACCCGGCTACCGTGTGGGTGGAACACTTCATATTGTGATCAATAACCAAATTGGTTTTACCACGCGTCCTAAATATGGTCGCTCTGGTCCGTATTGTACGGATGTTGCGAAAATGTTATCCGCGCCAATCTTCCATGTGAATGGCGATGATCCAGAAGCTGTCGTCCATGTTGCTCGTATCGCCACGGAGTTCCGTCAAAAATTCAAAAAAGACGTTGTCATTGATATGTTCTGTTATCGCCGTCATGGTCATAATGAGGGCGATGAGCCAGCGTTCACGCAGCCGCTCATGTATAAACAAATCAAAACACAAGAAACAACGCGCGCACAATATGCGAAAAAACTTATCAATGATGGGTTGTTAAGCGAAGCCGATGCTCAGCAAATCATGGATGATTTTGATAAGCAAATGGAAGAGGCGTTTGAAGCGGTTGAGAGTTTTAAAAACAACAAAGCTGATACCATGGATGGCGCATGGAGTGAAATAGATCTTGCGCCAGAAGGAAAGCGCAAAGGCGATACCGATATCGATCAGAAAACCTTTCAAAAAATTGGAAAAGTCCTTTCTACTGTTCCAGATGACTTTAATATCAACAGCAAAATTGCCCGTCAGTTAAAAGCGAAAGCCGCTATGTTTGAAACAGGTGAGGGGTTTGATTGGGCGACCGCAGAAGCGTTGGCTTTTGGATCTCTGGTTGATCAAAATTATGCTGTACGTTTGTCAGGGCAAGATTGTGGTCGCGGCACCTTCTCCCAACGCCATGCAATTCTATATGATCAAAAAACAGAAGAAAAACACGTAGCGCTGCGTCACATTGATGATGATCAGGGACGTTTTGAAGTGCATGACAGTCCGTTGTCTGAATTCGCCGTGATGGGTTTTGAGTATGGCTATGCCGGTGCCGATCCCAACACATTGGTGATGTGGGAAGGACAGTTTGGTGACTTCGTCAACGGCGCACAAACCATTATTGACCAGTTCTTATCTGCTGGTGAAACAAAATGGCTACGCATGTGCGGTTTAACATTATTGCTACCGCATGGTTATGAAGGGCAGGGGCCGGAACATTCATCGGCACGACCAGAGCGTTTCTTGCAACAATGCGCCGAAGATAACTGGCAAGTGGCAAATTGTTCAACACCTGCAAATTATTTCCACATCTTGCGTCGTCAAATGTGCCGTAGCTTTAGAAAGCCATTGGTGCTGATGACACCAAAATCGCTATTGCGTCATAAATTATGCGTTTCTCAAGCTGAAGATTTCTTAGAAGGGTCTAGCTTCCGTCGCGTTCTGTGGGATCATGACAAAGATGAGCTCGCCAAAGATAAAGATATTAAGCGCGTGGTGCTGTGTACGGGTAAGGTCTATTACGATCTTCTTCAAGAGCGCCGCAATCGTAAGATAACGGATATTATCTTTATTCGCGTGGAACAGCTTTATCCTTATCCGGATGATGCGCTTCAAGAAGAGCTTAAAAAATATACGAATGCCGATATTATCTGGTGTCAGGAAGAGCCCAAAAATATGGGCTATTGGACCTTCATTGGCCCACTTTTGGAAGACACGCTTACGGCAATTCAGCACAAAGTCTCACGCCCTGAATATGTCGGGCGTATCGCGGCGGCTTCGCCTGCAACGGGGCATTTGAAAACACATGAAAAAGAACAAGCTGATCTAGTCGATCAGGCGTTAGTTATTTAACCGAAAGATCTTCCAAGATAACTGGTTCTGATTGAGTCAAAGCTAGGAAGTCTCGTTCCTCGTTCCGCTAGTGTACGGCTTTTCTCGATATAATTGTTTATAAATCTTGAAAAAGCGCCATTTGAATGAACAGTTAATTCACCTTTGTCAAAAGTAGCTGCGTGCTCTGTTTCTGAATCAAAGCTATCAGTCCAGAATACTTCGAGTATATCACCATACTTAAAGTAATCCTCCATACGCTGCGGAAAATCCCAACCCTTGTTCCTGATGTCTTCAGGTGTGGCTTGGTAATAACCTTGTACACTGGAACGAAACTCTTGACCTGCAGCTCTGACATCATCTGGTGCATCGCATAGCAATAGTGTTATATCGTAGCCTTCTCCTTTAATGCTATTAAGCAAGCTACTGATATGGGGTGATGTCATTGTTGTTCCATGAGCTATATTGGCTTTTTTCTTAGCTGCTGCATTTAATACTTCAAGTGTAATAAAATTCGAAGCCGGACGCGCAACATCATAAGCACGCCGTTGAGCATAGGGGTAGTCACTTCCCGCAATCATGCTAGAACTCATGAGATAATCAATGTAAGTTTCAACCATAAAACGCATGCCCCATTGATCGGGATCAACACGCACCATGTTCTCAAGGCCGTCTGAACCAAGATAGCGTTCTAATATTGTAGATTTTCTTGCGAGGGGGCCGCCTGCAGATGCAACATATTTGGGTGGATCTTCAGGCCTTAATATTTCAGCGGGAAGAAGTAACTTCCTTTTCAGTTGAATTTCATCCAAATCGACAGCATCCAATACACGTTCTCTATCCACTTCGGAATACGTTGTCCAAAGGTCACCGTCTTCGTTATATTGATCGCGCCAATCTTGAATTACAAAATCTGGAATTACACTCATTGATTTACCTCTTAATTACTTGCGGTCATGTAGCAACAAGATATCATTATGTCAACAAAATATTTTTATTATACAGCTTGAGAATGCAAGTTAAGAACTTATAATGATAAAGCATTTATTAGGTAAGGTTTTGAAATGGCACAAATAAAAGTCCCCACATTAGGTGAATCTGTATCCGAAGCGACGGTTGCGCAATGGCTCAAGAAAGAAGGCGATAGTGTCGCGAAGGACGAGCCGATTGTTGAGCTGGAAACCGATAAAGTCACGCTTGAGGTGAACGCCCCAGAAGCAGGAACGATTAGTTCCATCGTTGTTCAAGAAGGGGAAAATGTTGAAGTTGGTGCGCTTTTGGGAGAAATTGGTGAAGGCGGTGCCGCGAATGATTCAACGCCAACTCCGGCGCCAGACAAAGAAGAACCAAAAGCTGAAGCCCCTGCACCGGCGCCCACTCCTGAACCTGCATCAAGTGACGATCATAAATTGTCACCCGCTGTTTTGAAAATGGTGAATGACAATAATCTTGATGCGTCCCAAATTTCTGGAACGGGGAAAGATGGGCGTATCACCAAAGAAGATGTGCAAAATTATATGGATGGCGCTAGTCCGAAGCCTTCTCCTACACCGACACCAAAACCATCAGCACCTGTTCCGAGCGTCGATAACACGCAGCGCGAAGAACGCGTTCGTATGTCACGTTTGCGTCAATCCATTGCCAAGCGCTTGAAGGGTGCGCAAGAAACGGCTGCTATTTTGACAACGTTTAATGAAGCCGACATGACCGCGATCATGGAGCTTCGTAAAGAATACCAAGATAGCTTTGTGAAGAAGCATGGCGTTAAGCTCGGTTTCATGTCGTTCTTTGTCAAGGCTGCTGTACAAGCGCTAAAAGAGTTCCCGCCGGTGAATGCCGAAATTGATGGTGATGAGATCGTTTACAAAAACTATTACGATATTGGTATCGCGGTGAGTACGCCGCAAGGTCTCATTGTTCCTGTCATTCGTGACTGTGATAAAAAATCGATGGCGCAAATTGAAAAAGACATTATTGATGTTGGTGGCCGTGCTCGTGATGGAAAAATCTCTATCGAAGAAATGCAAGGCGGCACCTTTACGATTACCAATGGCGGTGTCTTTGGTTCGCTGATGGCGACACCAATTTTAAATGCACCACAATCCGCGATCTTAGGGATGCATAAAATTCAACAACGTCCAATTGTCATGCCCGATGGATCGATTGAAGCACGTCCTATGATGTATCTGGCGCTTTCGTACGATCATCGGATCATTGATGGTAAAGAGTCTGTCAGCTTCCTTGTGCGCATTAAAGAAGCACTCGAAGATCCGCAGCGTTTACTCCTGCATATTTAAGTATTCAATAATATTTTTACTGCTTAATAGCTTTTTGGCTTCAAAGCCGAAGTCATCGCGACATTTTTGGTCGTTCCCAATATGGATAGATTCTATTCCTGCGCCCACCATATTGACCTGCTCTCGCGATGTGGGCACTTGGGAGCAATAAAGATATCCATCGATCAATGTCAGGCCATGGCGTGCGAGCTGCATCATCATGCGATTGACTGGCTCTTGGATAAAGCTGTATTTACTTGGCTTTGAGAGCAGTTCGACTGTTTGCCTTTTATCTTGAATGGTAAAGCCTTCAACAATATGGGCGGCTGCTATAAGCGAGAATAGCTGATTTTTCTGATTTTTAGCCAAAGCAACAGCATATTTTTTACCATCACTTTTTTCTTTTCCTGCTTTTAACAATGTAGAAAAAACACTATCGTTTGCTTCCTTGATTTCTTCAATACTCATCGGATTATCAATCGGAGGAGTATAATTTTCAGGTGGCTCCCAAATTGTTTTGATTGTTTTGTCTTCACTATTCAGGGCATAGACACAAACACCCGCTTGTTCGGCAATGCGCATCGACATTTCTTCAAAATGATTGCCGCGCCGTTTGAAAAAATCACGATTAAATCCATCGCGGTCGATATAAATTGTTTTTATACCACCTTCGACAATATTCTTAGCGCAATTCGGACAAAAAGGATCCGTAATGAACATCGCTGCCCCCTCTGTCGGAAGTGGGCTGTGAAAAAGTGCATTTGTTTCTGCATGCAAAGTGCCCGAAGAGTTACCAATTTTGGTATCTCGGCCAATTTTTTCGTCAATAATGTGCGGCCATTCGTTGGTTTTGACAAGGTTATGCTCATCATCAAAAACAATCCCGGCAGCAATTTTATTAGTGGGGTGGGGGCTGCGCGGTACAGCCTCTAATACTTCTTCCATCATGGTAAAGAGGGCATCTGTCATGACGCATATTTTGGCATAGATTATTGAAAAACAACATATTTTTCTGGTCTTTCTTTTGGTCGTGCGATACATATAATGACGTTATAACCTCTTCAAAACAGGAAAATTTATGTCTGATTCTTACGATCTTATTGTTATTGGTTCTGGCCCTGGCGGATATGTTTGCGCGATCCGCGCGGCGCAGCTCGGTATGAAGGTGGCTTGTGTTGAAAAACGTGACACGCTTGGTGGAACTTGTCTCAATATCGGATGTATTCCCTCAAAAGCCCTGTTAAGCGCTTCGCATAAATACCATGAAGCACACGAAGATTTCGAGACGTATGGCATTGAGGCAGGCAGTTTGAATCTTGATCTGAAAAAGATGATGGAATTTAAAGACAGTGTGGTTGAAGCCAACACCAAAGGTATTGAATTTTTGTTTAAGAAAAATAAAGTTGATTGGCTCAAAGGGGCGGGGAAAATTACAGGCAAAGGTAAAGTCGAAGTGGCGGAAAAAACCTACGACGCCAAAAATATCGTTATTGCCACGGGATCCGACATTGTTGGCCTTCCGAACATTGAGATTGATGAAAAAACAATTGTGAGCTCCGAAGGCGCTCTTGAGCTTGCTAAAGTGCCAAAGGATATGATTGTGATTGGCGGCGGTGTGATTGGTCTAGAGCTTGGCTCTGTTTGGTCACGCTTAGGGTCAAATGTGACCGTAATTGAGTTTGATAAACAGATTTTGCCCGGTATGGATGAAGAAATCCGTAAAGAAGCCAACAAGATTTTCAAAAAGCAGGGAATTAAATTTAAGCTTTCGTCGAAGGTGACGAGCGCAACCAAAAAAGGTAAAGCTGTTGAGGTGACTGTTGAACCGGCGGCGGGTGGCGATACTGAAACCATGAAAGCCGATGTTGTGCTCGTTTGTGTGGGGCGTAAGGCGTATACAGATAGTCTTGGTTTGGCGGATGTTGGTGTCGAAACCGATGATCGCGGTCGCGTGAAAATTGATGATCATTTTAAAACCAATATTGATGGTATTTATGCGATTGGTGATGTTGTTGCCGGCCCGATGCTCGCCCATAAAGCGGAAGAAGAGGGCGTTATTCTCGCAGAAATGTTACAGGGACAGAGCGGCCATATTGATTATAACCTTGTGCCGGGCGTAGTTTATACCGCACCGGAGGTTGCCAATATCGGTTTAACGGAAGCGCAATGTAAAGAACAAGGTATTGCCGTCAAGGTTGGTAAGTTTCCTTTTATGGCGAATGGTCGTGCGCGCGCAATGAACATGACAGACGGCTTTGTAAAGATTATTGCGGATCAAAAAACCGATCGCGTTTTGGGCTGTCACATTATTGGACCGGAAGCAGGAACTTTAATCGCCGAAGTGGCGGCCGTGATGGAATTTGGTGGTTCAAGCGAGGATATCGCGCGCACTTGTCACGCGCATCCTACTTTATCGGAGGTCATTAAAGAATCCGCCCTCGACGTTGAAAAACGCGCTGTGCATATGTGATTTATCCGATAGATTTTTCGAGCACATCATAGCCAAATTCGTTAATCGCCATTAAACAGATGGCTAGAAAGGCCGAGAGCTCCCAAGGGATATCGACGATATAGCGAATAACAAAAGCGGTAATTGCATATCCATAGAGCGACATCACGACAAAATATGGAAAAATATCATCATAGTTTTGAAACCCAATCATCATAATAATCAGGAAGGGAATAAATAAGACAAGAGATATGATTGATGTCCAATTTGAAGCATAAACTAATTTTATAAAAGTATGCTTTCGTTTCAAAACTTTTAGTATGTGAACACTAAACCAATAATAAGCGTAATGATAAATTTAATCGCATAGATACCAATCGCTGAGGGTAAAGGTATAGATATGATCGCTTCATTAGAATCTTGTAGATACGGAATGGTCACCAGCATCACAATGAAATTTATTGCGATGAAAATAAAAGAGAATAGCATTTTGCGGACATCATCATCAAAGTGATTGATTCCTGTCTTCATAAACAACGCAATCTCAAAAACACCCAGTAATGGATTTTGTTTCATTTCTTGTGCCCCCCATTTTCAGGGTATCATTGCTTTAGAAAGAAAAACAAACTTTGATAATTTCATGCCCTTGGATGGGCTTTGTCGTAGACTTTCTTCAGATCGTCAAAGTTAACGTCTGTATAGATTTGCGTGGTGCTGAGGGACGCATGTCCTAATAATTCCTGAATTTCCCGCAAATTCGCGCCGTTTTGTAGCAAATGGGTTGCAAAACTATGCCGTAGCGCATGCGGTGTTAATGTTTCGGGCAAGTCCAGTTGCTTACGCAAATCCCGCATCGCTTTTTGCGCAACGCCTTGCAAAAGACGTTTGCCTTTTTCACCCATAAAAAGTGGCCGGTCTTTTGTTTCGGCAAACGGACAAGATTCTCGATAATCATTTAAATGGCCATCAATTTTTTTCAAAAAAGGGACGAGCCGTTCTTTATTGCCTTTTCCGGTGACGGTGACAAAACCATCGCGCGGCAAGTCTTTGATATCAAGTTGTAACGCTTCATCAATCCGTAAGCCGCATCCATATAAAACCGTGAACAACGCCCGGTTTCGTTTTTCAATCCATGTATCGGCCGGCATATCATCAAGCAAACGAAAGGCTTGGTTTTCAACTAAAGCCTTGGGTAGCTTCCGTGGGATTTTAGGCGAGCGCAAAACATGCACCGCGGCATTATGGGCGATACCTTGTTTATCCATCCAGTTTAAAAAATTTTTTATACCAGAAAGAGAACGCGCCCGGCTCGCGTTAGACGCCCCATCAACGGCCTTACGCGATAACCAGCTACGGAAGTCAGAAATACGCGCATCACTAATACTAACAACTGAGAGCTCTTTACCGTGATGGTGCGAGAGGAATTCAATAAAAGTCGTCACATCACTGCAATAGGCGCGGAGTGTATGTTTCGAGACATTCTTTTCAACTTTTAACCATCGCTGCCAATCTTGCAGAATTTGTTGCAAATCCGCCGCGCATAATTCCAAGGTGAGTTGTTTGAGCATCTAATGCGGTAAGTTGAGCCAATTACGAAAGGCGCGTTCAACGACAAGGGCAAGGAATTGCACCATCTCAGTACCCTGATCATCGCCAAACATTTTTGGATCGCGCGACCCAAACGCAATAATAGCGGGCGGTGTATTCATGGACACATCGATCCGCAAGAGTGCTTGTGATTGTACTAAGGTTGCGCCACCACCATAGACGGCTTCCAGTCCACCAATATCAGATTGCAAAAGCACATTTTGTCCATTCATCCATTTATCAATCGTACCTTCGGGCAGCACACGGATACCCGACGTATGAATATGGGGAATATCATGACCATTGCTCTCAACAAGCAGAACGGAAATATCAACATCGAGCATCGTCGATAAATCCATCGTAATAATATGAATGAATTCTTCAAAGTTGCGTGCTTCAAGAATACGCAGCACCGCCGCATGAATGCGCTGTTGGTTGTTCATATTGGAGCGCGCGTTTTCAACAATCTCTTGCGTTTTTTCAAGGACTTTTTCTTTGTCGTCTTTGAGACGCTTAATCATAAATGATTGAAAATCAGAGACATTCTTTCCACCCGCGGTATTTGGCGGTACCAAAAGATCGCAAGCCTCAGGATGCTTTTGCAAAAATTTCGGATTTTTTTGCAAGAAGTCTATAACGTCGGAAGGGTCTAGATCGCTATCGGTCATGGCAGGATTTGAATCACTCATACCCACCATCATATCACGGTTTGAGCGGTGTGCCACGTGAATATGAAAGCTTTAAAGAATGCTCTGACCTGTCTTTTTCCAGTCTTCAACAAAGGCGGCGAGGCCGTTATCGGTCAGCGGATGCTTATAAAGCTTCTTGATCACATCGGGCGGGCAGGTCACGACATCGGCACCCATGCGCGCGCTTTCAAGAATATGTTGCGGGTGGCGCACAGAGGCCACGAGCACTTCGGTATGAAAATCAGGATATTGATCGTAAATCGTCAGTACGTCAGCAATGAGATCCATTCCGTTTTGGCCGATATCATCCAAACGACCAACGAATGGTGAAATAAATGTCGCACCCACTTTTGCGGCCAGCAAAGCCTGCATCGGCGAGAAGCATAAAGTCACGTTCACCATCGTGCCATTATCTGATAAGTTTTTACAAACTTTTAAACCGGCTTCGGTGAGGGGAACCTTCACGGCGATGTTATCGGCGATTTGCGCAAGCTTTTCACCTTCTTTCATCATTGTCTCGAAATCAGTCGAAGCAACCTCGGCGCTCACCGGGCCGTCACAAATATCACAAATTTCTTTAATGAGCGGAATGAACTCTTTGCCCGATTTGGCAATAATGGACGGGTTGGTGGTCACACCATCAAGCATGCCGCAATCGGCAAGGTCTTTAATAGCGTCCAAATCAGAGGTATCAGCAAAAAATTTCATAAAATCGCTCTTTCTTTTTATCGAGATATTGTTCACCATGTTTAAGCATTCTGAATAATGATTTCAAGAGAGGTTTTGTTGGCTTCAACAGACAATATCGCCGTATTGACGCCTTATCCCGTGGATAAAGCCTATGACTATAAGGCTTTGGACGGGGTGAGCGCGCAAGTGGGCGATTATTTATGCGTACCCCTAGGGAATCGGGAAGTGCCCGCAGTGGCATGGGGGGAAGCCGCCAATGATATTGCCGCGGATAAAATCAAGCCGATTGTCTCGAAATACGCCCTGCCGCCAATGCCCGAAGCGCACCGCAAATTTCTTAGCTGGATGGCGCATTATACGATGTCACCTCTGGGATCAGTGTTAAAACTCTCTTTAAGCGTACCCAAAGCATTGGAGCCATTACCGACTGTGACGGGATATCAATTCGCGCGCGATATAGGCGAAGGAGAGAGCGTTTCCAAACCTGCTGCCCGGGTACTCGAGGTTATGCGTGATAACCTCCCGCGGCGCTTATCGGAAATTGCGGAAGAGGCTGATTGTTCGACAGGCGTTATAAAGACGCTTCATAAAAATGGTTTCTTAAAAACGCTTGATCTTCAATCACCGCCGCCCTGTCGTTCACCGGATCCGTATCGTGCTGGTGCCTTATTATCAGCAGAACAAAAAGAATGCGCCGATAGTTTAATAGAGTCGGCACAAGCCAATCAATTCTCGGTTAGTCTATTGGATGGTGTAACGGGCGCGGGAAAGACAGAAGTTTACTTTGAAGCCGTCGCTGAAGCACTCAAGAAAAACAAGCAAGTGCTTATTTTGTTGCCAGAGATTGCTCTTTCGAATGCTTTTTTAAAACGCTTTCAGTCGCGCTTTGGCTGCGCGCCGGCGCTCTGGCATTCATCGCTTAGCTCAGCGAAACGCAAATCGACTTGGCGTGGTGTGGTGGAGGGGCAGAGCAAGGTGGTGATTGGTGCACGGTCGGCATTATTTCTGCCGTATCAGGATTTAGGCTTCATTATTGTCGATGAAGAGCATGACCCGGCTTACAAGCAAGAAGAAGGCGTTATATATAATGCGCGCGACATGGCAGTGGTGCGTGCAAAGTTTGGTGATTTCCCTATCGCGATGGTCTCCGCCACCCCGTCGCTGGAAACCATTCATAATGCTTGGGAAGGACGGTATAAGCATCTTAGTCTGCCCAATCGTCACGGCGATGCCATCATGCCGGACATTCATCTCATTGATTTGCGCGTCGATAAACCTGAGAACAGACAGAATTTTATCGCGCCGACATTAGAAGAAGCTGCAAAAAAAACACTCGCAAAAAGTGAACAGGTTTTATTTTTTCTCAATCGTCGCGGTTATGCACCGCTGACGATTTGCCGCAACTGCGGACACAGATTTCAATGTCCGCGCTGTACGGCGTGGCTGATCGAACATCGTCGCACACAGAAATTACATTGCCATCATTGTGATTATGATACGCGCGTACCGAGCCATTGCCCTGAATGTAACGAGCCAGATTCATTGGCGGCTTGTGGTCCCGGGGTGGAACGTATCTTAGAAGAAGTAAAAGAGAAGTTCCCAGATAAGAATGTTTGTGTGCTCTCCAGTGATACCACAAACACGCATGAAGAAATGCGGGACTTGCTCGATAAAATTATCGCCAAACAATTCGACATTATAATAGGTACGCAAATTATCGCGAAAGGACATCACTTTCCACAACTGACCTGCGTGGGGGTTATTGATGCGGATTTAGGATTAACAGGCGGTGATCTCCGTGCTTCCGAGCGCGTTTATCAGCTATTACACCAAGTTTCTGGTCGTGCGGGGCGTGCTGAACGTAAAGGCGATGTGTATCTACAGACTTTTACGCCAGAGAACAAAGTGATGCAGGCTTTGGCCAATGAAGACCGTAATGGCTTTCTAGAGGTCGAATTGCAGGAGCGTGAAATTACCGAAATGCCGCCTTTTACCAGATTGGCCGGGATTATTGTATCGGGAAGGGAAGAGGGGTTGGTTAAAGAGGTTTCCCAAGCGCTGGGGAAAGCGGCCCTTCAAGGTGAAAAAATTCAAACATTGGGGCCAGCCGAGGCGATTATGTACCGCCTGCGCGGAAAATATCGCCGTCGTTTATTGATCCGTGCTGATAAATCGATCGATTTACAAAAAGCAATAAGTCATTGGTTAAAAAGTGTAAAAACACCCTCTAAAGTAAGAATCCAAGTCGATATTGACCCACAAAGTTTCTTTTAAGCTGTTTTCAATAGATGAAAATCTGTCATAATTGTATTTATGACTGCGCAAGCAAAAATCCTCCCCGGTGAATTAACGTCTTACGATTTTCTCAAGACATTCGCGGTCGTGACCATGATTATCGATCATATTGGGTATTTCCTTTTCCCAGAGGTGCAAGAATTTCGTGCGATCGGCCGTATGTCCTTGCCGATTTGGATGTTTTTGGTGGGCTACGCCAGTACCAGGGATATTCCGGACATCATGTGGATTGGGGGATTAGTATTAATGACCGGCTATTTCCTCGTGGGCCATGCCATTCTCCCGCTGAATATTTTGTTTGCTATTATTATAGTCCGAAGTGTGATTGATACCGTCATGCGTATGGCGATGAGCAATCGTGAATATTTCATGCTGACGATCATTGCGCTCTTCTTCCTTGTGTTGCCTACCATCTTTATTTTCGAATATGGAACGCTGGGTGTGCTATGGGCGATGACAGGATATATATGCCGCCACCAAAAAGAAATCGGCTGGAGCAATCGTTATGTGCTTGGGTTTTTTGCGCTGGTAGGGCTTATTTACGTGGTCTATCAGAACGTATTTTTCCAGTTTGTCATTGAGGATACGATGATCATGATCGCTTGTGTGGCGACTTCGGCCTATTTCTTGATGAACTTTAAGGCCCAAACCTACCAGATTTGGACCGATAAATTACCGAATCTGGTCACCCGTTTGTTGAAATTTACAGGCCGCAAAACGCTTCATATTTATGTTGCCCATATCTTTATTCTTATGGCAATTTCCTTCGTTCTTTTCCCTGAAAAATACGGATTATTCCATTTAAAGCTGTATTAACGCCGTCTCCTAAAAAATCATGTGAAAAAGCGCGTTTTTTTCGCAAACAATTGCTTTGAACCGCTTGCATATCCTAAAACCCTATGCTACATCCGTGCCCATAAATTAGTAACGTATTTTTTGCAACAAAAGGGACCAATCGTGGCCTCCAAAAAAAGATCCGGCGTTACCGCCATGCGCTATGCAACGGCACTGGTTGACGTAGCGCAAGAGAGTAAAAAAATCGATTCTGTTCAGAAGGATATGAATGACCTTCACGCGATGATTCTGGAATCACAAGATTTTCAAAACTTCTTAAAATCCCCCCTCATTTCCAAGGCTGAAAAGACCAAAGTTGTCGATTCTTTAGCTGCCAAAGGCAAGTTTCAGGTCGCGACAGCGAATTTCTTGAAAGTGTTGGTTCAAAATGGGCGTTTGCCGATTTTGCATGAAATCGTACATGGGTTTTTTGAAGAAGTATCAAAGCGCAATGGTGAGATGATTGCCAATGTCGTGTCTGCCTTCCCATTGGATGCGCAGCAGAAAAAAGATCTGGAAGCGTCTCTGGCGAAAAGCATGGGCAAGACCATTGCCGTAAATGTCGATGTTGATAAGGAACTGATCGGTGGCATGGTTGTCACCGTAGGATCACAAATGTTTGATGCTTCGGTTAAAAGAAAGCTTGAGCGTTTGGAAATCGCTATGACATCGGGTGCAAACAATAATGCGGCTGCCGATAAAGCCGCGAACGAGAATTAATAAAAGTTTTAAAAAGAGGAAATAGAAAAAATGGAAATTAAAGCAGCTGAGATTTCAGAAATTCTAAAGGAACAGATTGCCGATTTTAGTGCGCAGGCTGATGTTGCCGAAGTTGGACAGGTGTTGTCTGTTGGTGACGGTGTTGCCCGTGTTTACGGCCTTGATCAAGTCCGCGCCGGTGAGATGGTTGAATTCCCAGGTGGTATTAAGGGCATGGCCTTGAACCTCGAAACTGACAATGTTGGTGTCGTTATCTTTGGTGACGACCGTGACATTAAAGAAGGTGACATTGTTCGTCGTACAGGTGAAATCGTCAACGTACCTGTTGGTGAAGAATTGCTGGGTCGTGTTGTTGATGGTCTCGGAAATCCAATTGACGGGAAAGGGCCGATCAATGCGAAAGAAAGCAGCCGTGTTGAAGTCAAAGCGCCTGGTATTATTCCGCGTAAATCGGTGCATGAGCCAATGCAGTCCGGTATTAAAGCGATTGATGCGCTCGTTCCTGTTGGTCGTGGCCAACGTGAGTTGATTATTGGTGACCGTCAGACTGGTAAGACAGCGGTTGCGGTTGATACCATCATTAACCAGAAAAACGTCAACGCAGAAAAAGATGATTCCAAAAATCTTTACTGTATTTATGTGGCGATTGGTCAGAAGCGTTCGACTGTGGCGCAGCTCGTGAAAGAATTGGAAGATAACGGTGCGATGGAATACTCAATCGTTGTTGCGGCAACAGCGTCTGACCCTGCGCCGATGCAGTTCTTGGCAGCGTACACCGGGTGTGCGATGGGTGAGTGGTTCCTGAATAACGGGAAGCACGGCTTGATGATTTATGATGATTTGTCGAAACAGGCTGTGGCTTATCGTCAAATGTCATTGCTTCTTCGTCGTCCACCGGGTCGTGAAGCGTATCCTGGTGACGTTTTCTACATTCACTCTCGTCTTCTTGAGCGTGCCTGTAAGTTGAACGAAGAAAATGGCTCTGGTTCTTTGACGGCGTTGCCGATCATTGAAACACAGGCAGGTGACGTGTCGGCCTATATTCCGACAAACGTGATCTCGATTACCGATGGTCAGATCTTCTTGGAAACAGATCTCTTCTTTAAAGGGATTCGTCCGGCGATTAACGTGGGTCTCTCTGTTTCTCGTGTGGGATCTTCGGCGCAAACAAAGGCGATGAAACAGGTTTCTGGTTCGATTAAGCTTGAATTGGCGCAATATCGTGAGATGGAAGCGTTCGCGCAGTTCGCCTCTGACCTTGATCCAGCAACACAGAAGCTCTTGGCGCGTGGTGCGCGTTTGACGCAGCTCTTGAAGCAGCCTCAATACTCACCATTAGCGATGGAAGAGCAAGTGTTTGTGATTTTTGCGGGTACGCAAGGGTATCTGGATGATGTCGCAACGGCAGATGTGTCTGATTACGAACAAAAGCTCTTGGATGATATTCGTTCGAATGCAAAAGACATTCTAAAAACTATTCGTGAGAAACAAAAACTCGATGATGATCTTCAGGCGAAAATGAAAGCGCATTTGGAGAGCTTTACATCTGGTTTCGTTTCAACACATAAGAAAGCAGCGTAAGGATATAAAAATCTATGCCTTCTTTAAAAGAATATAGAGACAGGATCGCGTCTGTTAAGTCGACAAAGAAAATTACGTCGGCGATGAAGATGGTCGCGGCCTCAAAACTAAAAAAAGCGCAGGAGCAAGCGGAGGCTTCACAGCCTTATGCGCGGGCAATGGCGGAAATGCTGCAACGTGTTGCAGCGGGTGTGACGGTGACTGATGCGTCGCCGAAATTGTTGATTGGAACCGGCAGCGACCAAACGCATTTGTTGGTTGTGGTAACGTCCGATCGCGGGCTCTGTGGTGGGTTTAACGGGAATTTGGTTCGTTTGGCGCGTCTTGAAATTGCCCGTTTGGAAGGCGAAGGCAAGACAGTTAAAATCGTGACGGTGGGCCGTAAAGCGCGTGATCTTCTCAAGCGTGGGCATAAAG